>ONSK01000328.1 GCA_900320455.1 uncultured Erysipelotrichaceae bacterium
GCCATCAGCATCGTATAGAAGCCTGTCTTGATACGCAGTGATGTAAAGAACAGCATGAATCCGATGGCTGTGACGATTTCCGGATTCAGCATAGGCAGGTTATTCACCTGATTGACGAACTCACGCATGATGCGGTTCGACTTGGAAAGACCGATTGCTGTGATGGTTCCGACAATCGTGGAAACGATCGTCGCGATGACCGCGCATAATACGGTGTACCAGATTGCCTCCATGATGGATCTGTTGGCAAACATTGACTGATACCACTTCAGGGAGAAACCGCTGAAGTGTGACAGTGATTTGGAAGCGTTGAAGCTGAAGAAAACGACATAGATGATCGGCACATAGAAGAATGCCAGGATCAGACCGATCCAGATTTTGCCGAACAGTCCGCTCTTTTTATTTTCCATCAGTCTGCCTCCTTCGGCTCACGGTCGAGCTTTCTTGTCACATACATGGAAATCAGAATAATGATTGCCATGATCAGGGAAATCGCAGAACCGAAGTTCCAGTCACCGGTTGAAACGAAGTAGTCTTCGATCAGGTTACCGATCAGGACATACTGACCGCCGCCGAGCAGCTTCGGAATGAAGAAGCTGGATACCGCCGGAAGGAATACCAGAGTAATACCTGATACCACACCTGAGAGAGACAGCGGCAGCGTGACTCTGAGGAATGTCTGCACTTCATTAGCACCGAGGTCGCCTGCTGCGATGAGCAGGTTCTTGTCGATCTTGGACAGTGATGTGTAGATCTGCAGGATCATGAACGGCAGGAAGTTGTATACCATGCCGACATAGACGTTGAATTCGCCGGATGTGCCGAGCCATGTGAGAATGCCCTTCCATGCGTATGTGCGCACGAGCATGTTGATCCATGTCGGCAATGTCATCAGAAGCACCATCAGGGCAGCGCTGTCAGGCTTCTGGGAAGCCATGAAGTAAGCTGTCGGATAGCCGACGGCAATGCAGAAGACGGTTGTAATAAATGCCATCTTCAGGCTGCGCCACAGGACGCTCGGGAAGATATCGTCGCTGAGGAAGCGCAGGAAGTTGTCAAATGTGAACTGAAACGTCAGGACGTCATTGCCTTTGACCGTAAACGCATACAGCACGATCATCAGCATCGGTACGATGATCATGATGACCATCCATACCAGATAAGGATAAATCAGCTTGCTGAAATTCTTCATCTGCTTACCCCATCTTTCTCATGACATGAATGTCTTCCGGATTCCATCTCAGACCGATTCTTTCGCCTTCCTCGATCCTGTCGGTCGTTTCAACCTTGATCTCGCGGCCCTGGGTGGAGAATGTTACCGGATAGTCGCCTTCCGTGATGTTCTCATCATCGAAGTCATATTTGACATCCCAGATTTCAACTCTGGAATTGTCTTCCATGTTCCATGCATAGGCGTCAGCCCATCTGATCAGATCTGTATCCAGCGCCAGGGATTCCTTGATTTCATCCGCTGTTCTGTAGAAGTCAAACGCCTGGATTCCTTCCTCGTTGGAGGCATCCTCAACTACAGCAGGCTTGACGACGTTGATGTTGATGCGGATCATTGTGCCCTTGTCAGTTGAGAATGTGCACGGATATGTGCCGACCTCAGGCTTCAGGCTGTATTCGATCTTTGTCAGTGATACATCCTCGTCATTATTGTTCCAGGCCTGCGCGTTGGCACGGGCAATGACCTCGGAATCTGTCAGTGTCTCAACGTCTTCAAGATCCATGTAGAAGGAAGATGCGCTGATCTTTTCGCCTGCTTCCTCATTTTCAATGTCATGGCTCTTTGTGACGTGCATTGTGACTGTCTTGGAAGTACCGGAGCTTGTTTCAACGATGACCTCGTAATGGACACCCTTGAAGAGAACGGATTTTACTTCACCGTTGAGCAGACCCTTGTTGCGGGGAACAATATCCACGTCTTCCGGTCTGATGACGATATCAACCGGATCATTCTCGTGGAAGCCCTTGTCTGCGCATACATAGTCAACGTCATCGAAGGATACCAGATTGCCAGCCTTCATGACGCCGTCAATGATATTGGAGTCAC
>ONSK01000326.1 GCA_900320455.1 uncultured Erysipelotrichaceae bacterium
AATCAAAGAAAGGCAGGGCAATCGGTTCATTCAGAAGTTCATAACCGGCAACACAGGCTTCATCTTTATAACGTTCCGCCAGTTTTTCCCAGAGACGGATCGTTCTTTCTCTTTCGGCTTCATCCAGAAACAGATGAGGCATATTGTCGACACCATCATCACAGGATACACCGCTCTGGCCGGCAGTGGCAGCGTGCATATCGATCACAGCATATATGCCGTATTTATCACACCAGGCAATAATCCGGTCCAGTATTTCAAATCGTTTTTCAATAAAACAGATCTCCGGTTCATCCTCCAGAAACATTCTGCCGTTCAGAGGAATGCGCAGAGTATTGAATCCCTGCTCTGCCATAAGACGGATATCTTCTTCCTGTACATAATTTTCATAAAATCTGTCCCAGTACGCTTCAGCATAGCTTCTGCCGCACGTTTCTATCAGGATCTGATGGATGCTTCGGGTCCGGTCCATTCCTTCCGCCCGCATGAATGGTTTGAAGTCAGCTGAGAAAGAGCCGGTTCCAAACAGAAATGATTCCTGAACCATCCAGTTGCCCAGCGCATAGCCTTCAGGCAGAAATTCATTTCCCAGTTCATCAATGATCATTCGGTTTTCAGTTTTCAAATATAACATATGTCCTCCTGCAGATACAGCAGGTCCTGATAAGACCTGCTGTTTATATTATGCGTTCTTTTCCTCTTCCAGAACTCTCCTGTCCATCATTTTCGCAAACGGGAACCAGAGAACGATATCCAGTGCCAGCAGTGCGATCTCAAGCAGAACAATTGTGAAGCTGCCGTTCATCAGTCCTGTGAAGATCATCGGTACATTGAATACGGTAACACCGGTGCATTTTGCGACAAGACCGATGTTTGTCAGCACATAGCTGATCAGAAGGTTGAGGGCGGGAATGAATACGTAGGGGATGATGAGTATCGGATTATATACAATTGGGAGACCGAATACAAGCGGTTCACTGATACCGAAGAATGCGGGAATCAGACCGATCCGGCCTACTGTTTTCAGACGTTCGGACCTGCATGCCAGAAGAGTACCGATCGCCATTGCCGGAAGGAACACAGCTATTGTATTGATGTAGCTGAATGCCATGCCGATGATATTCGGAAGCTGTTCGCCGGCAGCGTATGCAGCCTGGTTCATGCCGTCAAGCCCGAACAGGATCGGGGCAAGCATGCCTGTGACGAATCCGGAATGAATACCGAAGGCGAAGATCAGGGATGCAATGACATTAAGAAGAATGATCGACCAGATGTTGTTTCCGACAACGGATGTAAGCGGTGCCTGCAGAACAACATAGATGAAATCGAATGCGCTGCCGAACGGTGTAAGGCTGAAGATCAGACGGATCATGATGCCAAGTGCTGCGATCACAAATGCAGGAATCAGAGCAGTGAATGAATTGGATACAAACGGAGGCGTTCCTTCCGGCATCCTGATGACGATGTTTTTGTCTGTGATGAACTTATAGACATGTACAGTCAGGATGGCAAGGATGATTCCGATGATCATTCCCTGGGTGCCGAGAAATGTAAACGGAAGTACAGTTGAACCATCTTCTGCCGCCCCGAACGGAATCAGCATGAAGTACAGAGCGCAGGCAAGAATGCCGATGATGCGGGCTTCAACACCTTTGAGGTCAGCGTAGTTTCTGGCAGTAGAGAAACATACATACATACCAAGCATGCCGGATGTTGCGCAGACAACTGCGTTGAGACATTTGTCGAGTGATGTGGAAGCGATGAATGCTTTCCAGGCGTCGATCGGAAGACCGAGAAATAAGGATGCGAATGCGCCGATGATGATGACCGGCAGTACGCCCATGACGCCACGGGAAATCCCCTGCAGTACGTTGTTGTGACTGAATTTATCAGAAATGGCGCTTAATTTATCCAGAAATTTATTGTTCATGTTATCCTCCGTTATTCAAATCTGAATGTGTTGAATTCTGTTTCTTCTTCGCTTTCAAAGCAGAAGGCGATGGAATGTACGCCGGTGATCTTCGGAAGCCTGACAGACCATTCTTTCCAGAACTGTGTTTTTTCGTACGCTGTTTCCGCCAGGACTTCTTTTTCATCCAGCAGGATTTTCAGTGTTCCTTTGCCATACCGCAGTTCAGCGGAAAGTGTTTCCGGCTGATACTGGTCGAAGTCGAAGTATTTGACAACCGCAAGGCTGCCGTTCATCAGTCTTCTGATGTACTGATTTCTTCTCTGTTCCCCGTCTTTGTCTTCTTCTTCCATCTGATATGGATGAGGATCGCCGATCAGGTTGCAGGCAATGCATGCGTTGAATGTTCCTTCCGGAATGATCCAGCCGTCATTGAGACCGCAGCTTGTACATTCAGCCTGACGAATCAGTCCATTTTCATCGATCTCGATCTTTTCCGCACATGCCTGACGGGAAAAGTGCGTATCATGTGTATGGCGATGATAGAAGATATAATGCTGACCGTTTATGCTCAGAATACCGCCGTGATTGTTCGCATTTGTGTGTTTTTCCACAGTATTTCCTTCATAACCGAGGTCACAATTGGAAACAATCACCCCTTTATACTCAAACGGTCCTTCGGGTCTGTCGCTCATTGCGTAGCATAGTTCATTGCCCTGGATACTTGAGTAGACAAAGTAGTACCATCTGCCGATATGACGGATACTGGAAGCTTCATAGAAGGGATGTTCTTCGAATGATGTTCCCTGTCGGCCTTCCCATCCTCTGGCAACATATACCGGTTCACTGACCGCTGTGATCATGTCATCTGCGAGTCTTACCATGCTTGCGCCGGTGTTGACAGCCGGCATATCATCGAAATGCATGCTCGGACAGAAACCGTAGTACAGGTAGTTTCCTCCTTCTTCCACAAGGACTGCGGGATCGAATTTCAGGCTTCCATCCAGTTTTGAACCATCCTTGTTTCTGACATAGCCGAGAAATGAATATGGTCCCTGGGGCTGGTCGGCAACAGCTACACTGATCTCTCCCAGAAAATGTACACAGTAGTACATGTAGTACCTTCCGTCCGGTCCCTGGGCAGTGTCAGGTGCTGCCATTTCATATTTTCCGCCCTGTGTGATAGGATCCTGTCCCTTACGGTAAGATACGCCTTCATAACGCCAGTCACTCAGATCATCGACCGGTGCGCTCCAGCTGACATAGTCGCCAAGACAGTATTTTGTTCCCCCCGGGATGTCATGAGAACCGTAGATATATACACGTCCGTTGAATACATGCGGTTCTGCATCAGGTACATATTCCCATGTGGGCAGATAAGGATTAAATGCAGTTTTTTTCATAATGACCTCCAGTTCAGTAAAGCGCTTTCTGTTTACGCTTATATTCTAAAAACCCCGCGCAAATGAAAAAATGCCCGGAAATTTGAAACATACCGGCATTTTCTTGTGTCATCGTTAAATGAAAATGTCAGTCTCTAGTTAAATGAAAATGTCAGTATAAAACAGATGTATATCCATGTAATCTCAGAATAAG
>ONSK01000325.1 GCA_900320455.1 uncultured Erysipelotrichaceae bacterium
CACTGCTTTCCGTATGGCAGACAATGGAATCGGTGCGGCATTTATCTGCGACCGTCTGATCCGTTCTCCGCGTTCCAATCTCCTGTTTTTTCTGATTGATTCGCCTGAAACTGTACGCTCATTCCGCCTGCTGTTCAGAGAGATGACATATACACCGTTCGCAGTCCGCGCATTCGCTGAAGAAATCCTGCCGGAGATCAAAAAAACGATGCAGTATCAGCCTCAGCAGTGACAGCGCCCCTGACATCTCAGATATGCTGCGGTGCCGATGTTCACAAATCATTTCTCGTCACCGCAGACATTTTTTCAGCCATCCGGAATCGCAGAGATGATATCTCAAATCCGGCTGAGAAACAAACGGGCATCATTTACTTCAGTTTTCTGATTTCATCCGCCATGAGATCCGGATGGTAATATGCCATATCCCCATGATCCATGTTGGTGAACATATGGAACTGTGTATCCGGGATGTATTTCCTCATGTACCGGATATCCCAGTCTCTTGCCTTCCGTTCCTTTTCCGCATACCAGTAATGTATTGTGCCGTCAAAATGCATGATGTGCTTCGGCATCTCATAGTTATTGCAGGAATCAAAGGTCTTCCAGATGGTCTTGTAAGAACAGTGACGGAAGATGTTGGCAATATACTGAATATCCTCCTGGCTGTAGTCCGTGGAGCTGAATGCCTTCATGATCATCTTCTCTCCGCCGAGCTTGCCAAGTGACAGCATCAGGAAGTCACGCACGGCAATGAAACGGGTAAGCACATACGGCAGCTGATATGGCGTAATGCCGCCGTCCAGGACGTAATGGTCTGCGGTGAGTTTTTGATCCTGAGCCATGCGCAGCACGATGCTGCCGCCCATGGAACAGCCGTACATGGCTGTGACATGATCAATGCCCCTTTCGAGAAACCCTTCCGCAATCTTTGATGCGATATCTTCCACGGATGTAAATTCAGAATCATTGCTCAGATCATAGCCGGGAATCACCGGGATAAACAGATGATAATCATTCTTCAGAAGAGGAATGACCTTCTCAAAGTAATCCCATGTCACCATGGAAGGATGAATCAGGATGATACTCTCTTTGTTTTCTTCTCCGCACTCATAGATCTTCATATCTCTTCCTCTTATTAGTTTTAACTAACTCACACTGTTAAGTATACCCCGCATTGCGGGGTATTTGTGTATCAGATTCCGTCAATGTAAGAAATCAGTTCATTGATCAGAGGACGGAAAGCTTCGATTTCACTTTCCTTCTTTGTTTCGATGGACAGTCTCTTTCCGCTTTCAAATGTCATGGAGAAACGGAGTGATTTTGTTTTACTGTCCTGTTCATCTTTGGGCTGAGGTCCCATGCCGTAGTATCCGTCATCATGATTGCCGAAGTTATTCTCTTCATGATCATAGCGGCTGAAGTCATATGTTCTGACCAGATTCTGTTTCCTGATGATCTCTGTCAGTTTTTCATAGTACCCTTGCGGGAACAGGATGTACTCTTCCCTGATTTCTTTGTTTTTCGCAAGGTCATAGATATTTCTTTCCAGCAGATGTGTTTCACCTTTGATGGCATCGGCGTCACTGACATTGATGCCGCCGTAGCTGTATTCAAGATTGCCGTCAATGAAGTGAATATTCATCTTTGTCAGGAGTGTGGTCTCTTCATTTGGGTACAGACCTGTTTCACCATTCTTTGCGAAGTGTTCTGCCAGGATGTCATACATCTCTTCTGACCATAAGGCAAACGGGTTGTTGTCTTCTGTGAACGTCAGCTTCTCTCCGCTTTTGTATGTCACGGTCATACCGCAGGGCTGGTATTCCGGCGGCAGACCTGCCGTGACATCATACAGACCGTTCTTTGAAATCAGATCGTTGTTTCTGATCACTGCCTGCAGTTTCTGAAGTAACTCTGTATTGGAAGGAACACTGATATTTGTATTTGTTTCTTTTGCGGCTGTGGTATCAATCTCGAAGTCGAAGAAGCCGTCTTCTTCACCATACCATCTTGTCGCAAGATAAAAGTATGTATGCATCTGTGTGATCTCATCAGATGCGATTTCCTTCGGGGCATTTGGATCCTGATGGGTTGTATTTTCGCCATCCATGGGTTCTTCCTCCGGCTGTTTCTCACATCCGGCAAGCATGGAAATACCAAGGATCAGGGAAAGAATCATACATGCATATCTGAACATACAGCTTCCTCCTCTGCCTTCATTATACAGAAAAAACGCAGCTGTTACGCTGCGTCTGTATACTTGATCAGTTCGACGTTGTTTGCGTCCAGCCATTCCTTCACGGCAGGATCACAGATCATCGCGACTTCCTTTGTGCGGTTGATTGTCAGTGAGGAGTTGTGCAGCAGATAGTCATCAAGATATCCCGGATGCAATACGCATACATTCGGCATGTCCTCTCTTGCGTAATTCAGGACACCATCCTTCAGGCATTCAAACGCATCGTATTCCGGGGACATGGATCCCATCGGCAGAATCATGATCGGTTTGCCGTTGAAGGATGCCGGCTCTTTTGTAAAGCTGATGGTCTGCAGAGGAAGTGAATACTTCTCAGCGACGATTTCCAGTGCCCTGAACAGGTTTTTGCTCATGACGGCATGCGCTTCAAAGTATGCCGGTTCCTTTCCTGTCAGTTCTTTGAACCTGGCGTACTGGGCTTCGATTTCAATAATTGCCTCATCGAGTTCAATGATCTCCTCGCCTCTTTTGAAGGCTTCTCGGTACATTCTGCTGGATTTGAAGTCTCCGTTTTCCTGTAACATCGAAGGAATCAGTGCAGGATCTGCGCATGGCTTGCCAAGGCATACGTTGGTATGCTGGCCGATGCATACATCCAGTCCTTCCAGAAGATCGAGACCATGCTTCGCATACGGCATGTTGGGCATCAGGCCGGCGCTTCTGACAAGACCGTCCTTTACGCTTTTCATGATGCCGTAGTTGACTGCTTCGCTGTAGCCGATGTCATCGGCACGGATAATGAGTTTTTTCATAAGTCCTCGTTTCTAATCAATAGTGACAGAGTTCGATATTGTTCTCCTGCACATATCGTATCACATCAGGATCGCACAGGACAGATAGCTCCTGCAGTCTTCCGGTGGAATAGCTGCTCATACGGTACAGTTCCAGATCGCACCATCCCGGATGGCACATGATCTCAATATCCTCATCTTTGTGTTCTTCCAGAATGGAAAGCAGCGTTTCCTTTGTGGCTGTCGGTCCGTAGAAGCCTGTGACAAATTTATAATCACCGTATCTTCGTAACTGCAGGCCATACTCCTTCGCTAAGCGCATGGAGACTTCCTTTGCCTGCTCTGTTGCGTCATGGACGCTGTGATGGGAATCCAAATGCGTGGGCTTGTGTCCGGTCACTGCGATATAGTGCTCGATCTGCGCCTTCCATTCCGCATAGATTTCATCATAGTCGGGATTCTTTTCCCAGACTGTCTTTCTGCCGGGATAGAATTCTCCTGTTTCCGGATTGGTCAAAGACGGGCAGTCTGTTAACGGCTTTCCCAGTGTCAGCGTCATATGGACGCCGACACCAAGACCCGGATGTTTTTCTTCTGCTTCTTTCATTGCCTCTTCAAAGTATTTTGAATTGGTCAATGCCGTCGTGGAACGCAGGATGCCTTCCTCATATCCCTGGAAGATACCTGCCGTATTGGCTCTTGTATAGCCGAGATCATCTCCGTTGATTACCAGTTTCATAAGTTACCTCAGATCCTTGAATGTGATCAGTTCAATGTCGTTGTCTTTGACCCATGCCTTGATTTCATCACTGGTGGCAGCCGCGAGATCAACAGCTCTGCATGTGTTGTAGCTGGAGAGTTCAAACAGTTCCTTGTCACACCAGCCGCAGTGGGTAATGATATAGCCGAGTTCCTGGTTCAGAAGACCTCCCTTGTCGGATGTGATATATCCGAGCGGATCATTGTTCAGCTGTTCTTCCGGTGTCTTTCCGGTATACCAGCTCATGGCTCCCATCGGCTTGTACGGTTCTCTGAAATCTGCAGTCAGGGGTCTGTTATACTTTTCAGCAATGGCTCTTCTTGCCTTCTCTGTTGTCTTTGAGCCGTAAGCATGTCCGTGGATATAATCCGGTGCCTTTCCGACAAGTGCAATGAACCGTTCTGTCTGTGCTTCGAATTCAGCATAGACCTGTTCGTAGTTCACATGATCGTAATTATTCTCTGCTGTATCCATTGCCCTGTTCTCTCTGCTGGTATAGAACATGCCGTTCTCATGGCAGAGATTGGGTACTTTGTCATAACCGAGGAGTGATGGTCCTGTGGAGGCATTGAGGTCAATACCGAAGGCAATGTCATCAAGGTACGGACGGATCCATTCCACACATTCTTCTGCCCACGGCATGTTGGCAAACAGGCCTGTGTTTCTGACGATTCCATGGGTAATGGAATAGATGATGCCCTGTGATACGGCTCTTGTAATGCCGTAGTCGTCTGACTGGAATAATAATTTCATATATACTCCTTTCAATAACAGCCCCATGATAACATGAGGCTGTTTTGCTTGTGATTGAATGATCTGTAATTATTCTTCGTTAGCAGCTTCTTCAGCGACAAACTTGTTGTCCTGAATCTTGAAGAACGGATACCACAGTACCATGGAGAGCAGGATCATGAGCAGTTCCCAGATCGCGAGAACCGGACCGCCCTGCAGGAAGCCGTGGATAATGCCAGGTGTTGTCCAGGGCAGCTGTACGCCATGCGGAATCGGTACGATACCAATGGACATTACGATGTATGTCAGAACACCCTGAATACCTGTGAGGAACAGCATCGGCAGGAAGAACAGCGGGTTCAGAACGCAGGGAATACCGAACAGCAGCGGTTCATTGATGAAGAAGATCGTTGTCGGCAGAGAGAGCTTGCCGAGTGTCTTCATCTGCGCGGACTTGGCAAAGAGTACCATCAGGATCGCAAGACCCATCATGGAAGCGACGCCGCCGAATGTGAATGTCTTTGTGAATGCTGTACCGATGAAGATGTTCGGCATCTTCGCTGTCGGATCAGCCATATAGACTTCCAGGTTCTGCAGAGAGAGCGGTGTGTAGATCGGGTTTGTGATGGAACCGACGATGTTTCCGCCGTGCAGACCGAAGAACCAGAGCAGACCTGTCATGACGTTGAAGAACAGCCATGCCCAGATATTGTTGCCCATGAATCTCATCAAGTTGGACTGGATGATACCGAAGATGAACTGGTGCAGTCCGCCGTAGCTTGTCATCTTGAACAGTGTGGCAATGATCAGCCAGCATGTGATGATGAGGAAGCCCGGGATCAGAGTCTTGAAGGAATTGGATACGTTGGGAGGAACACTGTCAGGGAGCTTGATTGTCCAGCCCTTGTCCAGGATCCAGACATACAGTCTGCCTGTGATCAGAGCAAGAATCATCGCTGTGAACAGACCCTTCGCTGCCAGGTATTCAGAAGGAATCGCGGCAACAGCGGCAGCGCCTTCAGCAGCAGCTGCGAAGTATGTTCCTGTACCTGTGACGAGCAGGAAGCTGACCAGTGAGATCAGACCGGATCCAAGACCGTCAGAGTTGAATTCTCTCGCAAGATGATAAGCGATGAAGAATGCGGCATACAGAGAGATCAGGTTGACAGTCACAGCGCCCGGCAGTGCGAAGACTGCGTTGAGGCCTGTGGCTTTGAGCCAGTCTGTGTATGCGGTAATCGGCAGGTTCCCAATCAGAGTAAACATGGAACCGACGATGTTTGCGGTCATAACAGCGATAAAGCCGTTGGAAATGGCACGCAGATAGCGGTTGGAAGAAAGCTTTGCTGAAATAGGCATCAGATACTTTTCCAGCACATTCATTAAAGCATCCATAAAGATTATTATCCCCTTTCTTTATCTGGCAGTTACAATCTAGCAGATATCAGGAGAAGTTTCCTTGCCGTCAATTGCCGTCCTTCACGGCAGAATTCCGGACACTTTCCTCTTCCAGATACTTTCTGTCCTGCCTTCTGAAGAACGGATACCATAAGGCCGTCTGTATTAACAGCAATACCAGCTGCCATAATGCCAGTCTCCAGCCGCCCTGGATCAGTCCGCTGATCAAAGGAGGAGTGGTAAACGGCAGCTCAATGCCGATGGACGGAGGAACGATGCCGAACGCTGTCACGAGGTATGTCAGAACGATACTGATCTGAGGAACCATGATAAACGGCATCAGCATTGCCGGGTTCAGCATCATCAGTCCGAGAATGATCGGCTCATTGATATAGAAGATGCCCATCGGCAGCGAGATCCTTCCAAGCTGCTTTAAGTGCACGCTTTTGGCAAAGAAGGCCATCAAAAACGCCAGGCCAAGCGTGGAGCCTGCGCCGCCGAATGTGCAGAGCACAAAGAACTGGCTGTGAATGATATTGGGAAGCGGCACTCCCGCCTGCTTTGCGGCAATGTTCTCCATGCTTAAGGGAAGCAGGATCGGCTTAGTGACAGAGCCGACCACCTGGCCGCCGTGGATGCCGAAATACCAGAACAGATTGATAAACAGCATTGACAGCTGAATGGAAAACAGGTTTCTGCCCATCAGGGAAGAGATCGCCGACTGCAGTGTTTCATAGATGAATGCCGGGAAGCTGTGATAATCAGACATCGCAAAGACTGCCGTGATTGTCATAAACAGCAGGACACTGCAGAACATCGGCACAATGCTCAGGAAGGATTCACGGATCGGCCGCGGCACTGTCTGCAATGGACGGAACAGGCGCAGGCTGACGTTTCTGGTCAGTTTGAATATGCGCACAGAGACAAAGGCTGTGATCATGGCGCAGAACAGTCCCCGCGTGCCGAGGTACGTGAGATCCAGACTTCCGTTCTGAATATGCAGCAGGATAAAGAAGCTGACCAGGGAATTCAGGGCGGCGTGTCCCGGGCTTAATCCGTTCTTTTCCCCGTAGTGCCATCCCATCAGAAATGCCATATAGACGGCAATGCAGTTGATCGTCAGTCCTTCCACGGCGCTGAGCAGCACGTCAACGCGTGTTCCTTTGATCAGATCGAGATACGGCTGGTACGGGAAATTGTGAATCACGACAAAGACGCCGCCGGTCACCAGCACCATCATCATACTGGAGGAAGCCAGCGTCAGAGAACGCAGGCTGTTTCTGCCGGCGATTCTGCTGGCAGCCGAGGAAAGCAGACTTTCGGAACGGACTGTCTCCTTCTGTTTCAGAAGATCGAGAACCCCCTGTCCGTTGACTTCACTGTATGTCTTTGCCGGAATCAGAAAAACAGGCGTTTCAGGGTATTTCCTGCGCATATCTTTCTCCATATAGGAAAGATGAGGCGCAAGAAAAACGATGTCCGCCTGCGGAACATATTTTTCTATCTGTGCAAGCGAGCAGGAACCGATCCGGTACTCTGTTTCCGGAAGCTTTGAAGCAGCTTCACGCATTGAGGAAACAAGCACGCTGCTGGTCATTCCCGCACCGCAGATCACCAATAGCTTTTTCATGTCAGTTCACTGAAATATATCCTCTTCTAACCCCGTGTTTTCATCTTCCGCGATGCACTCCCGCAGACTTTCAAACGTCTGCGCGCTCATGATGCGGATGATTTTCTTTCTGTCGCCCATCAGGTCTGCCATGAAGCGGGAGTGTCGGCGGAAGACGTTGTCTTCTTCTTTCTGCAGAGTGCTGAGGAAGATCAGCTGCACTTCCTTTCCGAACCAGTCCATCGGTTCTTTCAGGCAGAGCACTGCTGTCTTTGTGCAGTCGCTGCAGAGGCGGTTGGGATGCGGAAAGGCGCACCGGAAGCCGATGGCTGTGGAGGAAAGAGTTTCTCTTGCCAGTACCATCTCTTCAAAATCATCAGGCAGAGAGACCTTTTTCCGCAGCTGTTCACTCAGAAAACGGATTGCCTCTGCCGGATTCTTCATCGTCATGCCGGCAAAGAACAGGTCTTCATCAAAACAGCCTGCCAGTTCATTGTCTTCCGTATTGGAACGGGTGAGTGCGCATTCCACTTTCTGCATATCACCGCCGTCAGGCATTTCACTGATCCTGACAACGGGTGCATCCACTGAAAATGTGATCGGAACAGTGGATACGATCAGATCGTATCCCTGGGAAGGGTTTTCGCGCAATGCGTAATAGCTCATGGTATCCACCCTGTCTACGCCATCCCGGAAATACTTCCGGATGCGGTATGCCAGCATTCGCGAAGTGCCGGCACCGCTGGCGCAGATGACGAGGATGTTCTTTTTTTCTTTTGTTTTGAGGCGCTCCATTGCGAGCGCAAAATGCAGCGCAAGATAGCCGATTTCGTTTTCATCAATGCGCATGCCCTTGATGCGGCAGATCTGTTCTGCCGCAAGGGCTGCCATATCAAAGGCAGCGGGATTCTCACTGCTGATCTTTTCCAGCAGCGGATTTTCAATATGCAGACCGTAGCTGGCTCTTTCGATTAACGGCTGTAAGTGCATTGCCAGCGCGCTGTAGAGTTCAATATCGCCGGTAAAGTCAATGCCGTACCGTTCCTCAACCGCCTTCATGACTGTTGTCAACAGATTCAACGTCTCCGGATACATGATCATTTCCGCTTCATCGGAAATGATTCTCTTACCGCGCAGATGGATCGTCACATAGCCGATCTCAGCGGAAGGAATCGAAAGTCCTGTCGTCTCAGACAGTCTTCTGTACAGTTCGCAGGCAATCTTCCATTCCTTTGTATCGCGCAGGTTCAGCTGATTCACTTCCAGGGAACTGATATAGGTTCCCGAATGAATGCGGTTCATGGCAATCAGAAGATGAATCACAAGATTGCGAAAGCTGGCATCGGACATCGTGAAGTCATATTCCCTGAGCAGGTCATACAGTGTCTTTCTGACCATCTCCATGGTTTCTTCATCGAAGTAGCCGCTCAGCATCTTCACCTGCCCTTCCTCATAGTCGGAGAGCTGGAAGCAGTATTCCGCAATGGCATTGCGGATGCTGATCTCATCGCCTTCGATGCGGATGCCGCGTCTAGGCGCGGAGGCCAGGCTCAGGTTCATCTTTGCCAGTCTGTTTCTGACCTGACGCAGGTCTTCTGCGAAGGTGGAGCGTGAAATGTACATCTGCTCGGCGATGTCTTCGCTCTTGCGCCAGTCATCCGCCGTCAGAAGCAGACGGATGATATAGCTGACTCTGTCTTCCTGGTCCACCGGCATCAGGAACTGGCTGGCGGTTTCCGTCTCCAGCATCGATTTCAGAAGCGTGTGGTACTTCTCCTGGTCAATGATTTCCAGCTTGTATCCGGTGCCGATGCCGGCAGTGATCCTGACACCCGTCCTGTCACCGTGGTTCTCACGGAACTGGCGGATACATTCACGGAGTGTTCTCGGCTTGATATCCATCATGTCGCAGAGCACGTCTGTTTCCATGTATCCCTTCTTTCCGGAAAGGATGCGGATCAGTTCGATTTCTCTTTTTGTCAGTGTGATATCACTCATTTCAGAAGACCGATTCTCTTTCTGTAATAGATAAAGAGCGGAATCATGATGGCAGCGGTAAAGACGGTATATTCAATCAGTCTGTTTCCGACAAAGGTGTCATAGACACCATTCCGCCAGGCAAGAAAGGCAACCAGGTACTGATACAGGATTTCCAGAATGCCGTAGGCAAAGAAACAGTAAACACCCTTCTTCCTCTCGTGCCAGACAATGGATAATACCAGCAGTGCAAGGAAGACGAGATTGACGATCAGATCAATGACGTCATTGGATCCGACACCGTCTCTGAGGATCATGAACAGATTGCCGCCAAGGCTCAGAATCAGAAAGAGCTTCAGCCAGACAAGAAGCGGATGCAGACCGGCAAGCGCATTCTCTTCTTCCTGTTTCTTTTTCTTTTCTTCTGCGTGGATCCGCGTGATCTCTTTCTTTCTCTTGCCCATGGTGTTATTCCTTTCAATTCTTCGGTGTCAGGCTTTCCTTTGTAATGAATCTCGAATCAAATTCCCTCTGCACCGTATCGCATGTCTCCTGGTACCATCTCAGCATTTCCAGCTTCATTTCCAGGATCCTGTCCGCGTATCTCTCGTTATCGATCTGATTGATCTCCTCTTTCGGATCTTCCTTCAGATCATAGAATTCATCATCTCCATTCAGTCGGAGTACGTACTTGTATGTGCCGTCGGTGATCATCGTGCCTTTGGCGTGCGCTTCATCATCTGCTTCGGCATTCATCTTTGCCCAGTAATCGCTTGTTCTGGGCGGTCCGTCCTCACCGTATTTGTGATATTCATCCGCCTGCTTTTCGCACGGTCTTCTGCCGCCTTCGCTGTACACATAATTACGGACGGTTTCATCTCTGTTTTCAATGACGGGTCTGAGACTTCTTCCGAACTGGTCGTGTCCGGGCTGTACGCCGGCATAATCCATGACGGTCGCATAGAAGTCAATGAGCTCTGCCAGAGACTTTGTCACACCGGCATCTGTCTTTTCTCCTTTGGGAGGCTTTACAAGCAGCGGCACCTTTGTCAGGATGTCCTCAAAGCTGTTCTGTGCCTTCTCCGGCAGGCCGAAGTCCGCCGCGAAGTCGCCGTGGTCGGAAAGGAACACAATCAGAGAATCATCATAGAGATCTGCTTCCTTCAGGGCATCGATGATCATGCCGAACATGTCATCGACATATGAACACTGGGCAAGGTAGATCCTCTGCACTTCCTTCCACTGCTCTTCCGTGAACTTGCCGAGGTCTGCGAACTCACGCAGCTTTTCGATCATCTTGGATTTGCCCTTTGTCTCTTCAAATCTGACTCTCGGTTCAATCTTGTCCGGATTGATCCTGTCATAGTGTTCTTTGTCTGTGACATACGGGACATGGGGATTCATCCAGCCGATGAACAGACAGAGCGGATCATCATCCTTCTTCTGTCTTCTGATCCTCTCGCATGCCGCAAGCGTATCCGGCATATCTGTCTTTACTTCATCGATAACACCGATGAAATGGGAATACGGGAAGTCCCTGATGATCTCATGCTTTCCTGTCATCAGTGCTCTTTCAGGAATATTGATTTCATCGAACTGGGTTGCCATCAGTCCCGGTTCATTGCCGGCAATAAAGTCATTTCTCGCATTCATCCATACTCTGTATCCGGCATTTCTGAGCTCTGCAAACAAAGTATCCCTGCCGTCGTGCATCAGATAGTGCATGGTACGGTGTCCGTTTACATGCGGATAGAGACCTGTCAGAAAGGAACATCTGGAAGGAACACATACCGGATTCTGGCAGTACGCATTCTCAAAAGAAACTGCTTCTGTTTCCGCGAAGGCATCAAGCCTTGGCGTGGATGCGGCAGGATTGCCCATGTGGCCCATTGTATTCCAGCGCATTTCATCCGGGTTGATGATAATGATATTCGGTTTCTCTGTCATAATGATTTTCTCCCATTACAATCTAGCCGAAAAACAAATTGTCATGAACACGGAAATCTGCCATCTGTGAGGCAGACTTCCGGTCTGTTACTGCTGATCCTCTCCAAAATAGAGCGTAATTCTCGCGGAAGGATGCTGAACCAGCTCTTTGCTTGTCTTGTCATAGTAGTCATCCATGCCGTATGCGATTTCCAGAGCCCAGCCTGTTTCCAGACGGCTGGCTGTTCCATAGTCTTTGATTTCGCCTTTCAGCAGTTCCACGTGGCGGCTGTATACCGGACCGCCGTCCTTGTTTCCAAGATTGTTTCCGACTTCTTTCTGGAAGTCATCTCTGATCTCAAAACCTGCTTCCTGCAGTGTCTTCAGATACTGATCTGCCTTCTGAGGATCAATGTTTGTGAAATGGAGACTGATTGTGGCTTTCGCGTTGTTTTTGTCTCTGAGTTCACCGCCGATCTCCGGCTTTGGAACATCTGACGGCCATCCTTCGATGATCAGATCAGATGCGTCATCACCGCTGAACATCTGTTCCATCTCTTTTTCATCCCTTGCCTTTTCATCACTCAGGCGGAATGTGAGAGGCAGTTTGGAATCTGCCATCTTTGCGCCGATCATGGATGCAGAGGGTTCATATGTCATATCACTGACTAGATCCGTGCCGTAAATATCCGCACCTTCCTCTGTCACTTCATACGTGCCTCTTAAGATGGCATCGATCTTTCCGTCCAGCATGCGCATCACGTAGTAACGCTTCTCGCCGGAGAATTCGAGGCGGAATTCAAACATGAGATCTTTTCTCTTTGCGGTCCATACCGTATGCAGGAACGGATTGTCTGATGTTTCCTGCGGAGCTGTTTCCGGTGTGCTCACAGGTGTTTCCTGCGGTGTATCGGCAGCGGGCTTGTTTTCCTTTGTGCCGCAGCCGCCCAGCATCATCACTGCCGCAAGGAGTGAAACCATTGTCTTTCTGTTCATATTGTTTTTCTTCCTGAAATATACATGTTTATATGCCACTATAGTATCACCGTTTCCAACAGAAAAAGGAGTATTTCACTCCTTTCGTGCATGCTATTTGTCAAGGTGGATGCTGTATTCCTTCTTCATGCCGTGGGAGCCGAAGATCTGCCACTCTCCCTGTCCGAGGCGGTTCATGATTGCCATGCGTTCTGCCGCGCAGAGCTTTGCGTCCGAGTCAACGGAGGAAAGCAGTACAGGCGCGTAGCGGTTGTATTCCGCCTGTTCCTTTGTGACGGCATGAACGTTGAAGTAGACGTCTCCGGTAAATGCGACCTGATGCTCATAATCAATCAGGATGAGCTCGCCGGGCAGATGTCCGCCCTTTCCTTCATACACTTCGAAATGCAGTTCTCCGAAGTCATAGAAGCCAATCTGTGTAAGCAGTCCTTCCAGTTCATCGAAGTGTTTCCACGGTGTTGTGATCTTAGATGGATCACATGGCTTGAAATGGGTCAGGATCTTGCATATCGAGATATACGGCTTGTGCGTAGGCAGCTGTTCTCTGTAGCCGTCCTTGCCGGCGCATTCCAGCTCGAAGTCATGCTTTGTACGCTGGGTGGCGATCACTTCATCAAACATGTCGAGCAGTCCGTCATGATCGGAATCCGCATGGGTGAGAATGATCGTTTTTCTGATCTGATCAAAATCAGGAATCAGCCTGTGGAAGATCTTCTTCATCTCTTCTCTGTATAATGCGTAGCCGCAGTCAATGAACAGATATTCATCAAAGCTCTTGATGATCATCGTATTCGATCCGCAGGGCGGCTCGATCAGTGTCAGCTCG
>ONSK01000324.1 GCA_900320455.1 uncultured Erysipelotrichaceae bacterium
TGAAAACGCATACAGGCCTGTTAGCCTTTGACATCTGTGATTCATCTGCTAGAATATCAGCGAGGTAATACATATGTTAATTAATAATGATACGATACTTAAAGATGATGACCCTTTCATTCGTCATGAATCCGTTCCTGTGGAACTGTCTCTTTCAGCGGAAGACGAAGCGCTTCTGCGTGACATGTTCCAGTATGTTGTGGATTCCACAGACGAAGAGAAAGCGGAGAAATACAATCTGCGTCCGGCAGTCGGCATCAGTGCCATTCAGGTCGGTGTTCCCAAACAGCTGACAGCTGTTGTTGTTGATGAGACAGACAAGCACGGCAATCCCGTCAGATATGAATACATGCTGGCAAATCCGAGAATCGTTTCCTCATCCGTTCAGAAAGCTTATCTTTCCGGCGGTGAAGGATGCCTTTCCGTCACTGAGGAATACAAGGGATATATCGTCCGCAGCGCCAGGATCAAAGTCAAGGCGTTTGATCTGATCACCAACAAGAATATTGAAATCCGCGCCCGCGGATATCTGGCAATCGTTCTTCAGCATGAACTTGATCACTTCAAAGGTATCCTGTTCTATGATCACATCAACAAAGAAGATCCGTTTGCACATCCGGAAGATGCAATTGAAATCTGACGATTCTTTTAAATCTTCCCTGCGGGTGTTATACTGTTTTTAATAAAGCACCCCATACGAAATGAGGTATACACATAATGACTGAGAAAACAAACGGAATCAAAGCCGGAAGGCCGATCCGCTATTCCCAGATCGCTGAACCAGATTATAATGCGAACACGATTGATCATGAGAATGATACGCTTGTTTATGCGCTCGGCGGTCTTGGTGAAATCGGCAAAAACATGTACTGCTTTGAACATAATGATGAAATCATTATCGTTGACTGCGGCGTCAAGTTCCCGGAAGGAGACCTTCTCGGTGTTGACTATGTCATTCCTGACTATTCATACCTGATGAAGAATCACGATAAAGTCAAAGCGCTGATTATTACCCATGGTCACGAAGACCATATCGGCGGTATTCCCTTCTTCCTGCAGTCCGTTCATCTGAAAGAAATCTACGCGCCGAGGTTTGCCAAAGCGCTGATTGAAAAGAAGCTGGAAGAACACCGTCTTTCAAGATCATGCAAAGTCATTGAGATCAACAGCGACAGCCGCGTCAATACGAAATACTTTACAGTCGGCTTCTTTGACACCGTGCACTCCATTCCGGATTCCCTCGGCGTTCTGATCAATACGCCGAACGGACGCATCGTTGAAACAGGTGACTTCAAATTCGACCTTACCCCTGTCGGCAAGAACAGTGACTACCAGAAGATGGCATTCATGGGACAGACCGGCGTCACCCTTCTGATGAGTGACTCAACAAACTCAAGCGTTCCCGGCTTCTCCATTTCCGAACGCAAGGTAGCGCTGGCAATCAACGAACAGATGCGCAAGACACCGGGCAGACTGCTGGTATCCACCTTCGCATCAAATGTTCACCGTCTCAATCAGATTCTTGAAGCAGCTGTGGCCTGCGGCAGAAAAGTCGCGGTATTCGGCAGATCCATGGAAAATGTATGTGAGATCGGCAGAAGACTCGGTGTTATCAAAATTCCTGACAGCAGCTTCATCAGCGGCAACGAACTGAATACCCTGCCGGCAAACCGCGTCTGCATCGTCTGCACCGGAAGCCAGGGTGAACCGATGGCTGCCCTCAGCCGTATCGCCAACGGCACGCACAAGTTCATCAAGATCATTCCCGGTGATACCGTCCTGTTCTCAAGCAACCCGATTCCCGGAAACGGCGTCAGTGTCGGCGGCGTCATCATCCAGCTGACAAGAGTCGGCGCCAATGTTGTTATCAACTCACCGCTGACATCCTTCCATACAACCGGTCACGCGCCGCAGGAAGAACAGAAGCTGATGCTGAACCTGATCAAGCCCAAGTACTTCATGCCGAACCACGGCGAGTACAAGATGCTTGTCCAGCACGCCGCAACAGCCCAGGAAACAGGCATTCCGAAA
>ONSK01000322.1 GCA_900320455.1 uncultured Erysipelotrichaceae bacterium
ATCTGATCGATGAAGCCTGCGCTGCCATCAGAGTGGAAATGGATTCGATGCCGGCAGAACTGGATGAACTTGCCAGAAAGATCATGACCCTGCAGATCGAAGAAACATCCCTGAAGGATGAAACAGACTACAAGGCACAGGAAAGACTGGAAGAAATCAGAAAAGAGCTCGCCGATCTGAATGAACAGAAGGCAGTCAGATTCTCCCAGTGGGAATCCGAAAAGAAAAAGATGGATGCCGTCAAGGACAGCAAGGAACTGCTTGAAAAAGCAAAGCTTGATTTGACCCAGGCACAGAATGACGCGGACTATGAGAAAGCCGCGAAGCTGAAGTATGATACGATCCCGACACTGGAGAAGCAGATTGCCGCTGCGGATACGGAAGATGAAACAAGGATGATCCGCCAGGTTGTCGATGAGGACATGATTGCCTCGATCGTATCCCGCTGGACGCATATCGAAGTTTCAAGACTGATGAGCACCGAAAGACAGAAGATTCTCCATCTGCCGGAAGTGCTGCGTCAGAGAGTCATGGGACAGGACAACGCCCTGAAGCTTGTATCTGATGCGATCATGCGTTCCAAGGCAAATATCCAGGATGAAAACAGACCGCTCGGAAGCTTCCTCTTCCTCGGCCCGACAGGTGTCGGCAAGACGGAAGTTGCCAAGGCGCTTGCCCAGCAGCTGTTTGATGACGAAAACAAGATCGTGCGTATCGATATGTCTGAATACATGGAGAAGTTCAGCGTATCGAGACTGATTGGTGCTCCTCCGGGATATGTCGGCTATGAAGAGGGCGGACAGCTGACGGAAGCAGTCAGAAGAAGTCCTTACAGCATCGTGCTGCTTGATGAGATTGAAAAGGCGCATCCGGATGTCTTCAATATCCTGCTTCAGATTCTTGATGACGGCAGGATCACGGACTCCAAGGGTGTCACAGTCGATTTCAAGAACACGATCATCATCATGACCAGCAACCTCGGCTCCCAGTATGCTTTTGAAACGGATGCGGATGCCAGGGAAGATCACTACATGGATGAAGTGCATAAGTTCTTCAAGCCTGAACTGATCAACAGAATCGATGAGATCATCGTCTTCAACGCTCTTGGAAACGATGTCCTGAAGCAGATCGCGGACAAGTTCCTGCGTCAGCTTTCCGATCGTCTTGCCCAGAAGGATATCACCCTTGAGGTAAGCGAAAAGGCAAAGGACAGAATCATCCTCTGCGGCGTGGATCCGACCTTCGGTGCAAGGCCGATGAAACGTCATATCCAGAGAGAGATCGAAACCGCCGTTGCGAGAGTCATTCTTGAAAATCCTGATATCTCCGGCAGAACACTGACAGTGGATGCGGATGATAACGGATATACAGTCACAGTAAAGAAACTGATGTCATAACACAAAGCAGTATGTCTCAGCTGAAAGATGCCGAAACATACTGCTTTTTCTGTAAAAAAAAAGAAGGAATCATCCTTCTTTGTCAGTTATGGTCAGATGAATCCTTCAGAAGCTCATACAGATCGAATTCCGGATTCTCCTTCAGGCTTTCCCGGTAGAGGGCATCGATTTTACTGTCCATGTCTTCCTCTTCTTCTTCTTCCTGGGGAAGCTTCAGTTCCTCATCAAAGCCGATGATCGGAATCTTGAGCGTATCTTCGCGAACCGGTGTGGATACTGAAACAATACGGGAAATCAGAACTTCGCTGTTGAAGAGACCGTTCAAAAGCACAAGCTTTTCCGGCTTATGATCAGGGTTCTTAAAAGCATCCGGATTAGCGACGTATCCGGAATCTTCTGTTCCGTCATCCAGCTGTACTGTGATGAATTTTTTAAGATAAGGCACCAGTTCTTCAGGCTTCATAATGACATTATACACATTTTATTCACTAATTATGAAGAAAGCGCTCCAGCCAGAGATTGCTGTCTGTGACAATTTCATCCGCAGCTTTTTTCATTCTGGACATGCCGTGCGCCATCGCAGCGCTTCTGCCGCAGACTCGTGTCATGGCAATATCATTCTCGCCGTCACCGATGCACGCCGCCTCTTTCGCATCAATATGTTCCTTTTCAAGGACTTTCTGAATGCCGCTTCCTTTGTCAGTATCTGCCGGCATGACTTCGAGCCAAGTGCTGCTGACAAAGGCAGGGGAGAACCGGGCAGGATCAAGAGATGCCGCAAGAGAGCGCAGCGCAAAGGGAACAGAGGCAAAGCAGAACTTGGCGCAGGG
>ONSK01000317.1 GCA_900320455.1 uncultured Erysipelotrichaceae bacterium
CAAGCCTTCGCTCACTGATGCCGCTGTACGAGCCGTCTTCGTTGGCAATCTGCTCACGGCGGATGACCGGCGCCAGGATGCGGATGCCTTTCTCGCCTCTGCGGATATGTCTTCCGAATGTCTTTGTCCAGACCTGATAGCCGGCGACGTAGGTGGCGGCAGGAAACTGCCGGCAGATCAGAAGGGTGTTGGAAAGGGAGTAGGTACGGAAATGAGACTGCACTTCCAGATATTTCCGGTAGCGGTCTGACTGGTAGATCTCACGGACGCCTGTTTCCAGGGAGTCCATGATCTCCTGTATTTTGTTATTGTCTTTCATGATTGACCTCCTGCTTTTTATATATGCGCAAAAGCGGAAGATTCCTGCTGAACAGGAAAAAAGAAAGAAAAAAAGAACCGTGATATAATCTTGTGCATACGGAGGTATATATCACATGGCTGAACAGCTTGAGTTTAAATTTGATACACAGCTTCTGATTGACGGACACGATCTTGATGAAGATACGATTCACGATTATATTCTGGAACACTTTAAGGGCGACTGCCTTCTGGTTGTCGGCGACGATACACTGATCAAGATTCACTTCCATACAAATGAGCCGTGGCTCGTACTGGAATACGGACAGTCAATCGGTGACATCTACGACGTTGTCGTGGAGAACATGCAGAGACAGGAAGAAGGACTTCCGGGCTGATGACAAAGGACCTCACGCGAGGCCCTTTTTTCATAAGATGAATGATAATACAACGCTGGAAACAAACAGGATCATGCACAGGATCACCGACCAGCTTGTCAGCATGATCTTCCACAGTCTGCCGTCCCATTCGAAGTGGGTGATGACCTTCAGGCTGATGATTCTCTGGATCAGGCTGAATGCCGCGAAGATATAGAGAGCGACGATCAGGATGGTGGGAATCAGAACAAGCCTGTCAGGAAGCACCGATACGATCCAGTAGATGACGGAGACGAAGATGTGAACGCGCCGCGCTGGCTTGATGGAATGATAACGCAGCGTCAGAATCGCCAGATACCATCCCAGGAAGAATGCCGGTATCGCTTCATTGAACGATGTCTGGGCAATCGCGTACAGGAAGGAAGAGGCGAATACGCCGAAGTATCTGCCGTAATGGCCGAGCTGTCGCTGGATGATGCCGCGGAAGATATATTCATCGCACCATGGCTTGATGACGGCGATGACGATGAAGCAGAGGATATTCATCAGAATCGAATACCTGGTTGAGAAATCACCGTAGAAGCTGTAGAAGGGCGTTCCGATATGAAGGATCAGATGCAGGTAGGAACTGAGCCCTGTTACAGCGATGTAGAGCGCTGCGCCTAACGAACACAGCGACAATTGCCTTGCCAGGGAAAGATGCGGATCATTCAGATATTCCCTGATATTCAGATGCAGGGCGGATGAGGTCAGACGGAATGGCACATTCACCATGAAAAGCATCATGACGGCAGTAAACACCAGCATGACGAGTTCATGGTCAAAGCCTAACAGGATCTGCGGAAAATATGCCTCCAGCAGAGGCGTTCCGTACCACAGCAGAATATTCAGAACGATATAAATCACCAGAGAAATACCGAAGGTATTGATCTGTTTCTTTGCCTGCTTGCGGGTAATGATCTGCGGACGGTTCTGTGACATGTCTGCCTCCCTACAAGATATCAATATTATACAAAAAGAACGTGTTCACCACACGCTCTTTTTCAATAACCGTATTTTTGAAACAGTCTGTCCATGATGGAAGGGTATGCCTCAAGGTCAAATCCGCGCACGGACATCTCTTTTAATCCGAGATCAGCGATATGACCGTGGATGTATACAGCCATGCATACGGCATGGAAGACATCAGGCTGCGAGGCAAGGCAGGCTGCCATGATGCCGGTCAGAAGATCACCGCTGCCGGCCTGGGCAAGGGCAGGATTGCCCGACTGATTGATATAGCATTTTCCGTCCGGGGAAGCGACGACGGTATCGGCGCCTTTGAGAACGACATACACATTGTTTTCCTTTGCGAAGGCTCTGGCAAGACGGATCCTTCCGTCACGCACTTCAGAGACATCACGGTTGAGAAGAGCCGCGAATTCACCGATGTGCGGTGTCAGAATGACAGGGCAGTGAATGAAGCGGAACAGGTAGGTGTTATGCACCATCAGACGCAG
>ONSK01000316.1 GCA_900320455.1 uncultured Erysipelotrichaceae bacterium
TCATCTGTCCATCCGACACTGATCAGCACTTCTCTTTCATGCGCATCTGTCGTGTAGTGATGATCTCCTGCATTCTTATTGTACAGTCTGTATACTGGTGTACTGCTCTTTTCCGGTGCCGTCCATCCGATTCCTTCATATTTCCATCCTTCTTTTACCAGGAAGTCTTTTTCTTCTGTACTTCCTGTATAGAAGTGTTCTCCTGAATACGGATTATACAGTCTGTGCATTGAAACAGGCTTGCCCTTTCTTACATATGTGAACAGCATCGTGCAGGAAGCTCCTCCCGGAGAATGTCCGATTTCATCCAGCTTGACTTCCGCATCCGCAACCTTGATGATGTTTCCTGTCTTCATTTCTTCTGACCAGTAGGCATCCGCCATTCCTTCTTTTCCGGATTCGAGTTCCACAGAGAAGTAATATTGTTTGCCGATCTCCGGTTCCGTCTTCAGGAAGTCAAATTCGTATTTGCCTTTGTCAAACGCAGTGACGGATAGATTTACAGGAGCGCTGTCTTTCTTGAAGAATACATTCAGTACATCCGGTTTCAGTCCATAAGTACCGTCCCCATATTTCATGATGGAGGATGCTTCCAGCTGAATGCCTGTAACGATTGGAACAAACCTTGCGGTCAGAATCAGAATATCAGTCGTGACAGGCTGAGAGAATTGATAGTGTTCGTTCGGATCATCATCAGATACCCATCCGTCGAAGTAATATCCTTCCCACACGGGGTCTGAAACATACGGAAGCTGTGTGCCTTTCGTGATGTACATTTCCCGGATCATGGTTTCCGGATTGAGCATGAAGCGCACGCAGCTGTAGAAGCCTTTTTCCTGACCGACAAAACCGAAGCGGTAACCGACTGTTCTGGTGGCTGCTTCATAAGTGCACTGATACCCTCCGGCTTCACCGTTGAGTTTCACATTGTCATTCTTCTCCACATGGAAGACATATCCCGGCTTCGGGGTGAATTCGATCTGTACGAAATACTGGCCGTATTTCTCGAATTTCTGTCCTTCCGCCATCACATGATTGGGGCTGGCAATGGAACCGTCCTCATACCAGCACGGCATGCCGGTGTAGTGCTTCGCGACTTTGACATCATAAGCATTCGGATTCGCAGAGACAGGCTTTGTATCAGGAAGGTTTCCTTCCATCGGCGGTGTGATCGTCGCGTTCAGTGAAGTGATTTCCCTGTCCCCTGCCTTCAGGAAGAAGTATTCCTCGGAATACTCACTGGCCGCTCCCTTGCCGAGTTCATTGACACCCTGGACCATGAACCGGTAATAACCGGAGCCGTAGGTATTCATTTCTTCATAGAAGTTATACTCATTTGTTTCCGTAGTGACAGTTACCAGCTGTTTTTCCTCATTCCAGAGGAAGACATTGTAGGTATCCGCAGTGGTAAGCGCCTTCCAGGTTGCTGTTCCGACTGCGTCTTTCCATTGCAGTCCGGTGATCTGCGCAGGCGTTCCGCCCGCAGTCACTGAAACAGGCATGAATGTGAATGCCATAAACAATGCGGTAAAAATACTGATCAGTCTGCGTTTCATCGTTCTTTCCCCCTTCTTATTTATTTATGCCATACCAGGCAATCTTCTCATCTTTCCAGCCAAGTTTGATCAAAGTATCATGTTCATTTTTGTCGGTTGTGTAATTATGGTTGCACTTGAAAGCGTTGGGATTGTATTCACGGTATACGGGAATGGTTTCGTTCTGATCACTGTACCAGCCTATGTTTTCATACTTCCATCCAGCCGCAATCAGCGCATCACGTTCCTCTTCATTCAGGGTGTAGTGATGATCTCCGGCATAGGCGTTGTACAGTCTGAATACCGGAACATTGGAATAGCTCGGGGCATACCAGCCGATGCTTTCGTCATGCCACCCTTTCTTGACCAGGAAATCTTTTTCATTTTTATCCGCAGTATAGAAATGTTCGCCGCTGTAGGGATTGTATAGGCGGTACATCGGTACTGCCTTTACAAGTCTCGGGATCATTTCCTTCAGTGTTCCCTTCTTGAAACCGGGCGTGGAGAAAGGATCGGATTCATAGACGATTTCGCCTTCCGCTTCATATGTCGGCTGCTTTGTGACATGAGCTGTGACATTGACTGTTTCTTTCAGCACATGTGATTTGTCATGTCTGCATACCATCTCGCCGGTCAGTGTCTTTCTGTCCTCTGACCAGTAATACATCGGCGGACCGTAATCATGTCCAAATGCAGACTCTGTGGTCACATACTGCGGACCAGAGAAGTACATGACACCAAGATACATGCCGTAGGCAGTATAGACGTCATATCCATCGTACATGCAGGTTGCGGGTTCGCCTTTCGCGATATCAATGCTGTAGGCGGGAAATTCAACAGATTCATACAAATCGTGCTTTGGGCAGTACAGCTGGAATTTGCATTGGCTGTAATCAGATGACCAGGTCCAGCTGACTTCATCCTGAAAGAAATACATGATAGTGTCTACACTCGGATTCAGAGGATCACCGAAATCGAACTGCTTGTTGTTGGCGGTATACACGTTATTGAACCAGTCAAGCGCGCAGCCGAGGAACGTGACAGTCAGCGGTTCTTTACAGCCGTCAAAGGCATATGAGCCGATACCTTCGAGAGTTGATGAAAGAAAGATTCTGTTCAGATTCGAACAGTTCCAAAATGCGCGCATTCCGATTTTCTTCACACCGTCCGGGACATACGCCATTTCAAGCTGATACAGATTGGAAAACGCGTAGTTGCCGATGGACGTGACGCCGAGCTGGATATTCAGTTCTTTGATCTGATCTGTATACTCGTACCAGGGGACCTGGGCAGGCATGGACCAGCTGTACATATCGCCTGTTCCTTCAATCGAAAGCGTCCCGTCGCCGTCAAGGAAATACTGAAGATTCTCTCCGCAGTATCCCTGGGCAACAAGTGCCTGCACTTTGGTCACAGGAACGATAAAAGACAGTGAAAGAAGAAAGCACAGCGCTATGCGCATGATCTTTTTCATAGGATACCTCCGTGAATTTTGATTGTTAAAAGGAATGATGGACTATTCTTATTATATATAAAAATTCATGCATGTTCAAAAGCAGGAATGGAACGAATATCAGAATCCGTTCCACACAAAAGAGAAGCTGATCATCTCAGCTTCTCCTTTATTAGTGAATTGAATCACTTCTTCATTCCATACCATCCAATGCCTTCTTCGATCCAGCCCCAGCTTACAAGCGTATCATTCTCATGCTTGTCTGTTGTATAGTTATGACTTCCTGCTTTGGCATTCGGATTGTACTGTCTGTAA
>ONSK01000314.1 GCA_900320455.1 uncultured Erysipelotrichaceae bacterium
CCTCTGCGTTCATGCCGAAAGGTATGGATTGTAAGAATTCGTCTGTGAAGCAGGAAGCAAGCGACTTCAGTCGTTTGTAGTTCACTTTCTGAGGAATGCCTTGTCTGATTCAGGCATCGTATTATCTTCAGTGTAGCGCTCTGCCGTCATATGCAGATCATACTTGTTTCTGAGTTCCGCAAGTGTCTGCATCATCGGGCTTGCGTGATGGATATCGATGGATTCCTGATCTTCCCACTGATCGATCAGCAGAACGGTTTCCGGATCATCCATGGAGAAGTAATATTCATATCTGATATTGCCCTTCTCTTCCCTGATCTTCTGAACGGTTCCGCTGGCTACCATTTCCTCTGCGAATTTTCTCGCGTTTCCGTTTTTTCCTGTGTACCTGAGATTGACTGTAAGACTCATATTATCTGTTCCTTTCCTGACTGTTACACTATAATTATAGAAGTTTAAGCAGGCAGGCGACATATGAAAATGAAGAAAAAAGAGTACTATTCCATCAAAGAAGTGGAAGAACGCACCGGTATCAGCGCCTATACCCTCCGCTATTATGACAAGATGGGACTTCTGCCCTTTGTGGAAAGGACACCATCGGGAATCAGACGCTTCAAGGAATCAGACTTTGAAGCGCTGTTCACCATCACCTGTCTGAAGAAATGCGGCATGCCGATTGCCGATATCAAGACATTCATGGAGCTGTACATGACAGGAAGCGAGACCATTCCCCTCAGAAGAAAGATGTTTGAGGAACAGCGTGAGCGGATCAAAGAACAGATCGCGTCCATGCAGAAGATGCTCGATATCATTGACTACAAATGCTGGTACTTCCAGGAAGCGGAAAAATACAGCGATGTCTATTATTACCGGAATCTTCCGGAGGATGAAATTCCCCAGCGGATCCGTGACTTCATGAGAAAAGTGGATAACTTTGAAATCAAAGAGTAAAGGATGGCAGCTGCCATCCTTTGATTGTTTAACGGGTAATGATTTCACACGGAATATCCATGATCTTTGCAACTTTGAGAATTGTGTCGATGTGTCTGCCGACAGCCGCTGCCATGTGATGTGTCGGGCCTGCCTCGGACCATCTGTTCACGAATTCCCTGGCGCCGCAGCTGAAGCGTGTTCTCATGTTGGTATCGCCGAACATGAAGATCGGACCTTCCTCATTGACACCTTCCGCGCATACGAACTTGAAGCGTCCGTCCCTGTCCTGGGTGATTGCGAGATAGGTAACAGGTCCTGCCGGCGGATAGAACTGTGTCAGATAGCCGCCGCCTGTCTTGCCGTGGAATACCGGAACGATCTTCATCGTCGGCTTGTGTGCCTGGGAGATCGCGGCATCGCCGGATCCGGAATGACCGATGATGCAGATATCCTCCGGGAAGTCGATGGAGTACATTTCGGAGAGCTGGCCTGTGCCGGAAATGGTCTTGAGAATGGACATTGCCATGGCAACCTTGATGTCACCCTCTACCGCGCAGGCTGTTCCCTGCTTGATCAGCATGGAGAATGCAGGGATCAGCATACTGTCGAGCTTGCCGGCAACACCCTGGGCGAATCCGTCATAGTGGGAAGCGACAAGACCGAGCTGTTCGTCTTTGACCCACTGTTCAAAGGCAACGACGTATTTTGCCATATCCCAGACGGTTTCCACTGTCGCACCGCCTTCGATTTCAAATGTATCGAGGATATCTTCCGCCTTGGCACGGATCGCTTCCTCGTCTGTGATATTGTCGGCAATCGCCCACATCTTTTCCCAGTCGAACTGCTTTGTATACAGGAACATTCTGTGATACAGGTTGGTTTCATCGATGTAGAGATCCATCATGCCCGGATACGGTCTGCCGATCTGGGCAATATTCGTATCGCGGAATCTTCTTCTGACCTGGGCAGCACGGCACCAGTCTTCAATTTCCTTCTGTACTTCCGGATCGCCGCCTTCAACAACACCGGTGATGACGGCATGTCTTTTCCCTGCTCTTTCCAGGTCGGCTACCATTTCGCCGACAGCGCCGCAGGCATACAGCTCACCGAGCCACTTCGGTGTATCGGTATTGGCATAATCCGGTGCCTTGAGCTTCTGGACGTTGACAAGCACGACCGGAACATTCAGGTCTCTGACAGCCGGCAGCATGTTATAGCTTGTCGCGTATGTCAGCAGCTGCATGATGACAAGATCCACGTCAGCTGCTCTGAACTTGTCGCCGGCAGCCATGGACTGTTCTTTGGTTGTGACCATACCGCCGTCAATCAGCTCGACGGTATCGGGAATCGTCTTCTTGAATGCTTCATACTGTGCTTCATATTCCGGCACCAGCTGCGGGAACTGCGGCAGATATGCCTGCAGGGCAATGGAGAATACGCCCACTCTTGCCTTGGTATCTACTAACATTCTCTTTTTCTCCTCAGTTTTTCTCATACAGGAATTCTTCTGGCAGATTCACATTGAAATCTTTTGCGAGATCGCGGAAGTTCTGCGGTGTGATCGTCTGAAGCTTTGTCGGTGACATGCTCAGTGTCTTGACAAGGATCTCAGCTGATTTCTCCACCGTATGCATGAGACCGAATGTCGTATCGAAGTCCGGGCCGCTCGCGAACATGCCGTGATGCGCCCAGATCGCAACATCGTACTTCTTCATCAGCTCGCTTGTCGCAACTGCGATATCCCTGCCTCCCGGAACCATCCAGCCGACGACACCGACGCCGTCCGGGAAGACAACAGGACATTCCGTCGCCATCTCCCAGAGCTCTCTTGTAAAGATCCTGTCTTCCAGCGGAAGCACGAACGTCAGGGCGATGACGTTTGTCGTATGGGCGTGATAGATCACTCTGTGAGCACCATTGCTCGCCTTCTTTTTGACTTCATGATTCATCAGATGGGAAGGCAGTTCGCTTGTCGGTCGTCCGCCATTGCAAAGACCCCACAATACTCTGTAGTTTTCACCCTTCTCATCCAGTTCAATGATGCAGGATGTATCCTCGGGATCGAGGATGACATTGCGGAAATACTTACCAGATCCTGTCACCATGAAGTATTCCCCGGCAAGATCGGGAACGGTTGTTCCGATTGCCTTCCACTCACCAGGCTCATGGAAATACTCTCTGACTTCTTCGACCTCTTCCGGTCTGATGCGGTAGGACAGGTTGCCTCCGTTTCTTTCATGCCAGCCCTGCAGCCAGCCGTCATTGCATAATCTGATAAATCCCTGTACAAACTTTACGTCCAAGATGCTCATTGCGGCTTTACCTCCTTAATTTCAAAGCTTTCGCGAATGATATTCCTTGCGTCCTGAAGCAACGCGATTTCGTTTTCTGTCATCATCTGCACAAGCAGATTGCCAAGCGCAGTACCTTCTGTCGGACCGGCATACACCGTCAGTCCTGTCGCATCCGCCGTCATCTGGTTCAGATACATGTCCTGGCTGCCGCCGCCGACAATATTCATCGATGTGTATTTCCTGCCGGTCAGCCCTTCCAGCGACGCGACCGCTCTGCGGTAGTCATCTGCCAGCGAAATGTAAACCGTGCGCATGACTTCGCCGGTTGTTTTGGGAACGGGCTGTCCGGAATCCGCGCATGCCTTCTTTACTTCCTCAATCATGGAATCCGGTGCCAGGAATCTGTCATCATCGACATCGACAAGGGCATGGAATTCCTTTGCCTGTTCAGCCGCTTCAATCAGCTGGGGGAAGGATGGCCTGTTTCCGTTTTCATCGGTGAGTTCCCGGCGGATATTCTGAATCATCCAGAGACCCATAATGTTCTTCAGATAACGGAAGCGGTATTCATAGCCGCCTTCATTCGTCAGATTCTGGCGCATGCTTTCTTCTGATGTGATCGGTTCTCTGTTCTCTACGCCAAGCAGCGACCATGTGCCGGAAGAAAGGAAGACGGCATTGTCATCCTTTGCCGGTACTGCCAGATATGCCGAGCCGGTATCATGTGTTGCCGGCAGGATCACCTTCATATTCAGTCCGGTTTTCTTCTGCACTTCTTCGCTCAATTCGCCAAGCACAGTGCCCGGTTCACTGATCTTCTGAAAGATTCTCTCCGGAAGATCCAGCTTCTGAATCAGCTCTTTGTCCCAGTCTTTTGTAAAGGCATTTACCAGCGCGGTTGTGGAAGCGTTGGTATACTCCTGCGCTTTCTTTCCGCACAGCATGTAATTCAGATAATCCGGAATCATTAACATGCATTCGGCCTGTTCCAGCTGTTCGGGATGTTCTTTCTTCAAGGCAAGCAGCTGATATACCGTATTGAATTTCTGATACTGGATGCCGGTGCGGGCATACTGTTCACGGAAGCTGAGGATTCCCTTCTCTTCCAGTTCTTCGCGGATGCCGTTGGTTCTTTCATCACGGTAGGCAACCGCATCAGAGATGCGCTCTCCCTTTTCATTCAGCAGCACGAAGTCCACTGCCCATGTATCAATACCGAGGGATACTGGTCTGTATCCAAGCCTTGCGCATTCCGCAATGCCTTCTTTGACATGTTTCAGAAGACCTTCAATATCCCAGCACAGGTGTCCGTTCTTCTCGATCAGCCTGTTTTCAAAGCGGTAGATCTCTTTCAGCTTCAGAATGCCGTCTTCAAGATATCCGAGGATATGTCTGCCGGATGATGCTCCGATGTCAACGGCCAGATGATATACGGTCATAGCGTCTCCTTTTCTGATTTTTCCATTCTTTTAATGGCTCTTACAAGTGCAGTATAGAAGAGAATATCGTACAATACCATTGGAATAAGTATTCACTTTTTTTGAAAAAGTCCACTGGAGGCATGCATGCTTGTCTATAACCTTGATATTGAACCGGGAAGTCTCTGGCTGCGCAGCACGCCGTCGGAATTCGCCATGAAACAGCCGTTTTTCTGCACCGAAGCAGGCATCTTTTATGCCCGCCGTGATTTCAATACCTCGCGTGACTACAAGGACAGCTATCTGCTGTTTTACACGGTGGAGGGATGCGGCATCATACGCCAGAATGGCGTCATGGTAAAGCTGATGCCGGGACAGGCGCTTCTGTTGAACTGCCGCACGCCGCAGGAATACATGACGGATTCCGATACCGGGATCTGGACACATTACTGGGCCCATATTGACGGAGAAGGCATGAAAGGACTGGAGGATCTGTTGATACCGGATAAGCGCATCACGGCAATGAACGGACGTGATGAATCGATGCGCCGGGAATATGATCAGATCCTGAAGAACATGGAGAATGCCTCGGTATATACAACACTGCAGGTCAGTCTGGCCATCCATAATGTCCTGACGAATCTCGCTGTCAGGAACTCTGTATCACGCTCACGCAATCAGAAGCTGATCATGGACGCGGCTGATCATATCAGCCTGCACTGGAATGAGGAGATTCCCCTGTCCGATCTGCTTGCGATATCCCACATGTCAAAGTCGTATTTCATGCGTCTGTTCCGTCAGTATATCGGCACAACGCCGTATAACTACATGCTCTCTCTGCGCATCACAAAGGCAAAGGAATACCTCGAGATGACGGATATGAGCGTTCATGAGATCGCCTCGGAAACTGGTTTCAACGATGACGCCTCCTTCAGCACGAGGTTTTCCGCCATGGCCGGGATGAGTCCTTTGAAATACCGGCAGAGCGCAATCACAAGAAGACAGGCAGGACAGCTGAAATCTGTGACTGCTGGGCCTGAAACTGTGTCATAATATAGAAAGAAATATACAGGAGGAAATCTTAAAATGATCAATTGGAAGAACCTTGATGAGCTGGAGGCTTTCAAGGCACTTGAAGCAGACGCACGTGTCTGCCTTCCTGAAGCCATGGCCGGTGAGAACGGCGCTGAGCGTGTAAAGAAATACTGCGTTCCGATGGCTGAGGGTATGATCTTCAACTATGCCGCAAAGGCAGTCGATGACAAAATTCTGGAAGATCTCGCAAAGCTGGCGGAAGAAGCACAGCTGCTCGAGAAATTCGAAGAGCTCTACAACGGTGCTGTTGTCAACACCGGTGAAAAGCGTCTTGTTCTGCACCAGCTCTGCCGCGGACAGCTCGGCAAGGATGTCATCGCGGATGGTGTCAACAAGCGTGAATTCTATGTAAAGCAGCAGGAAAGAATCGCCGCTTTCGCCAAGAAGGTTCATGCCGGCGAAATCACAAACGCTGACGGCGAGAAATTCACAACAGTTGTTCAGATCGGTATCGGCGGATCCGACCTC
>ONSK01000311.1 GCA_900320455.1 uncultured Erysipelotrichaceae bacterium
CATGGGAAAGAAGCTGTCCCTCAGAGCCGGAATCTCAGCTCTGATTGCCTGCGCAGGTCTCTGGTTTCTCAGCTTTCAGTCCGGCTACTGCTTCGAGACAGGAGATCTTCTGCTTCTCGGCTGCGCGTTTGTATACGCCCTGCATATCATGATGATCGATCAGGCCGGCAAGGAGGACGTGATCCTGCTTTCCTGCATCCAGTTTCTGACGGCAGGCGTGCTGGCGCTACCGATGATGGTATCGGAAATGCCTGATGTAGACAGTGCTGCCGGGGCATGGGTGGAGATCCTGTATGCCGGAATCCTGAGCAGCGGGGGAGGCTATACCCTGCAGATGATCGGCCAGAAATATACGCCGCCGACAGAAGCGGGGATGCTGCTGTCAATGGAATCTGTCTTCGCAGCCATTGGCGGATTTATAATCCTTCATCAGGTGCTCAGCGTTCATGAGCTGATCGGCTGCGCGCTGATCTTCGCCGCTGTGATTCTTTCTCAGCTGTCAGATTCAAACTGACAGCTTTTTTCATGAAAAAAGGAAGCACTGTGATGTGCTTCCCTGAATCACTTGTTTCAGGCCTGAATCATCAGATCCGTGATCTTTCTTGCGTATTCCGCCGGATCATCGATTGGAAGTCCCTGGATCAGAAGTGCCTGCGTATACAGGACATCCGCATAATCAGCCAGTTTCTCCGGCTGTTCATTCTGGATCTTCTGCAGTTTCGCGAAGATCGGATGATCAGGGTTGACCTCAAGAATCTTGACTGCCTTGACGCCGCCTTTGTTCATCGGATCATTGGCCATGTATTTCTCCATCTCCAGAGAGATGCCTTCATCCGCCACAACGCAGACCGGATCGTCTTTCAGACGGGAGGAGATGCGGACTTCCTTGACACGCTCGCCGAGGGCATCCTTCATGGCTTCGAGCAGACCTTTGCTTTCCGCTGCCTTTTCCTCTTTTTCCTTCTTTTCTTCTTCTGTGTCGAGATCAAGACCGCTGCTGGAAACAGACATGAACTGCTTTCCGTCATAGTCTCTCATGATGCCGCTGACGAATTCATCACGCTCATCGAGGAAGTAGAGAACCTCATAGCCTTTCTCGTGAATCTTTCCCATGACAGGAAGTTTCTCGATTTCATCAATGGAGGAACCGCATGCGTAGTAGATCTTGTCCTGACCTTCCTTCATGCGCTCTGTATATTCCTTCAGCGTGACATATTTCTTTTCGGCTGAAGAACGGAACAGAATCAGATCCTGGAGCTTGTCCTTGTTTACACCGTAGTCTTTGTAAATGCCGTATTTCAGGTTCAGTCCGAAATTTTCAAAGAACTTCTCATAGTTTTCCCTGTCATTCTTTAACATGTCCTCAAGAGCGCTCTGGATCTTTTTCTCAATGGATTTCGCAAGAGAGCGTACCTGGCGGTCCTGCTGGAGGATCTCACGGGAGATATTCAGGTTCAGATCATCGCTGTCGACAAGACCTGTGACGAAGCGGAAATGATCCGGCAGAAGATCCTTTGCCTTATCAAGGATGAATACACCCTTGCTGTAAAGCTGCAGACCCGGCTCAAAGTCCTGGTAATAGAAGTTGTACGGTGTGCGGGAAGGAATGAACAACAGCGCTGTATAGGAGAGGGTTCCTTCAACGTTGTAGTGAATGACTTTCTGCGGATTCTCCCAGTCATTGAACTTGGACTTGTAGAATTCGTTGTATTCTTCTTCCTTGATCTTTGACTTCTGTTTCTTCCAGAGAGGAACCATGGAATTGAGTGTTTCCATCTCCTTTGTATCGATTGTCTTTTTGTCGTCCGTCGGATCGGGAATGGATTTTGTGACTTCCATTCTGATCGGATAGCGGACGTAATCGGAATACTTCTTTACCAGCTCACGAAGCTTGTATTCCTCAAGATATTCAGAATAATTCTCATCCTCGGTATCTTCTTTCAGGGAAAGGGTGATTCTTGTACCAACGGTTTCCTTTGTGATCGGACTGATGATATATCCGTCTTCACCGGAAGAGGACCATGAATATGCCTGTTCTTCCTTTGCCGAGAGCGTCTCGACAAGAATGCGCTTGGATACCATGAACGCGCTGTAGAAGCCGACGCCGAACTGACCGATGATATCGATGTTCTTCTCCGCTTTCTCAAGCTGGGCACGGAATTCCGCGGATCCGCTCTTGGCGATGGTGCCGAGGTTTTTCTCAAGTTCCTCCTCGGTCATACCGATGCCGGTATCCTCAATGACAAGTGTTCTGTTTGCCTTGTCTGCCTCAATGGTAATGGTCAGATCCTTGCGGGATATTTTCTGCGAGGAATCTGTCAGCGAAAGATAATGTCTTTTATCAAGAGCATCTGACGCGTTGGAAATCAGCTCGCGAAGAAAGATTTCTTTATTTGTATAGATCGAGTTGATCATCATTTCCAGAAGCCGCTTGGATTCTGCTTTAAACTGTTTCTTAGCCATGTGTAATCTCCTCCTTGTTTAGCACTCTGTCTTTGTGACTGCTAAATAATCTTAGCACTACCGAAAGATGTTTGCAAACTGATTTCAGCGGGTGCGGAAAAAAGTGGTATGGTAGAAAAGGCGATTCAAAATGGAGGAAGAAATCATGAATTACTATGATGGAAATGTAAGCGAGTATTTTTCACGATGCAGAAAGGAAAGCGGAATGACGCAGGCGGAGATCGGTGAATATCTGAACACCGCTCCCAGTACTGTTTCTGATTATGAAAGAGGACTCAGAGAACCGAGCCTGGATGTTTTCGCCAAGATCTGCACGATGTTCGGACTTCAGCCGGACACTGTTCTGAGCAATGGCAGGGCCAATCATGTGATGGCACTGGACAGTGATGAAGAAGAACTGATCCGTGAGTACAGAAAATGTTCTAAGGAAATGAAGGATCTTGTTCTGCGCGCAGCCGGAACAGGTTCACACCGTTCGCTGTAAACGGATGAATGATCAGCGAATCTGTGGTACCATATGCCCATGAGAGAAATCAGTGTAAAAGAAGCAGAGAATGCCGTTTATCAGGCATGCGGCCGGATCGCCTGCGTTTACAGCAGCGATATCTACGAAGCGCTTCAGAAAGGACGCAGTCAGGAAACAGCCGAACGGGCACAGGCAGCAATGGATATCCTGCTGAAGAATGCCGCAATTGCGGAAGAAAAGAGAATTCCGATCTGTCAGGATACGGGAATGGTGATCGTCTGGCTGAAAGTCGGACAGGAAGTGCATTTCTGTGACGGACTGATCACCGACGCGATCAACCGCGGCGTTGAGCGTGCCTACGCGGATCATTATCTGCGTGCATCGGTTGTCGATGATCCGGTTTATGAAAGACGCAATACCAGAACCAACACACCGGCTGTGATTCATACAGAGATCACTGCCGGAGACAAAGTGGAAATTGAAATCATGGCCAAGGGCTTCGGAAGTGAAAACAAGAGTGCACTGAAGATGCTGACACCTGCGGATGGTGACGCAGGCATCATCAGCTTCATCAGGGAAACCGCTCAGAACGCAGGACCGAATGCCTGTCCGCCGTATGTGATCGGCGTCGGAATCGGCGGCACGTTTGAGCAGTGCGCGGAACTTTCCAAGAAAGCGCTGCTGCGCCATTTTGACGAACCGAACGCTGATCCGCGGTATGCCGCCCTTGAGGAAACGCTTCTGAAAGAAGTCAACAGCCTTCATATCGGACCCCAGGGATTCGGCGGAATGACCACAGCTCTCAAGGTGCAGGTGGAATATGCGCCGACACATATCGCAGGAATGCCCGTCGCGGTGAATATGTGCTGCCATGTGTGCAGACATGCAAAGGAAGTGATCTGATGAAAAAGCTCATGCTTCCGTTAAGTGAAGAAGAAAGATGCTCCCTCAGAGCAGGCGAGCCGGTTCTTCTCAGCGGTGACATCTACACCGCAAGAGACGCAGCCCACAAGAGGCTTCATGAACTGATTCAGCGCGGCGAACCGCTTCCGTTTGATATTCATGACGCAGTGATCTACTACGTCGGTCCCACACCTGCCAAACCCGGCCAGGTGATCGGATCTGCCGGACCCACCACATCATCCCGTATGGACCCGTACACACCGGAACTGATCGGTCTCGGCATGCAGGGAATGATCGGCAAGGGAAGAAGAAACAAAGAGGTCATTGATGCTGTCAGAAAGCATAAAGCAGTGTATTTTGTTACAGTCGGCGGTGCCGGCGCGCTGCTTTCAGAATGCATAGTGGACAGAACAGAAATCGCCTTCAGTGACCTGCTTTCCGAAGCAGTCACAAAGCTGACGGTCCGAGATCTTCCGTGCTTTGTCGGCATTGACTGTGAAGGCAATGACATCTACGACATGCAGGAACAGTAAGTAAAACAGGGGAAACTTCGCAAGAAGTTTCTTTTTTTCTTCCATTGCTCTGTATTATAATAGGTGAAGTATTTTTCAGAGGGATAATATGAGCGAAACGGATAAGATCAAGGCGCTTCTTGCAGGAGCGAAGAATAATGACAGGGAAGCGGTAAAGGAGCTTCTCAATGAACTGGCATCAAAGATGTATTTTGTGTCACGCCTGTTTCTGAAGGATAAGGAGACTGCCAAGGCAGCCGAACAGGATGCTTTGAAGAAAACATTCAGGACACTTTCCGAGGCTGATCCTGATACATTCGAGGAGAATGTGAGAAAGGCTGTCAGAGACGCAGCAACTGCGAAGCTGATGCCGCTGGATCTCAGCGTCATTGATCCGTCAGCGGAAGAAGACGAAGAGGAGCTGGATCTGCGTGAGCTCGGACAGAGATCTGTCCTGAACGCGCTGGATGGAATGAACGACGCATCACGCTGCGCATTCGTGCTGACGCATTTTGACAAGATGGATGCCTCCAAGTGCGCCGAGATGCTTGGAACAGATGAGACGACAATCAGCGGACTGCTGAAAACAGGCGCTTCCCAGCTGAAAGCTGCCGGTCTTTCCGCCGCTGCTTTAAAGAGCGCGCTGCGCAGGATGAGTCCTGTCGCGGATCCTGCACCTGCTCCGGTACGCTTTATCACACTTGAAAAAGAAGAACCGGCAGAACCGGCACCGGCTGCGGAAGAGGAAAAGACGATCGAAGTGCCGATGACGGCAGTTCCCGCAAAGGAACCTGTATTCCCGGCGGATCCTCCCCAGCTGCAGGAAGTAAAGCAGGAAGTCAAACCGGCTGAAACACCGGCAGCCACCATTCCCGCACCTGAAATAAAACCGGCGGAGGTAAAGGAAGCAATGAAAACAGAGGAAGAAGAAACGGAAAAGAAAGGCCTTGGAATGCCCGTCAGAATCATTATGCTGGTGGCGGCTGTCGCATGCCTGGCGCTGCTTCTGTTTGATACAAGCATTCTGAAAATCCTTCCGGGAGGCGGAAAGAAAGCGCCTGATGCATCTTCAACGGATGTTCCGGCAAGCACGGAACCTTCTGAAAGCGCAGCCCCGGCAGAAAGCGCCCAGCCTGAAGAAACAGCGAAGCCTTCCCATCCGGAAGGATCACTCGGCAAGGCCAAGGTCAATATCAGCGGTCTGCGTATCCGCAAGGGCCCCGGCACAAATTACGATATTATAGGCGAAGCTTCCAACGGCGAGATCTTTGAAGTCTATGAAGTAAAAAACGACGGTACCTTTGACTGGTACCGCGTCGGAACAGACAGATGGATCGCCAATAACGGACAGTACTGCACATATACTGTCTATACTGACTGATTACTTCTCATAGATTCTGATGATAAACTCTGCAGTGACATCGAGACTTTCCGTCCTGCGGAGTTTTTCTTTGCCTGCTTCAGCCGTGCGGTAGGCATACGGCGTCATCATGAACAGGTCCATCAGTGCTTCATTGGAAGCGTGAAACGTGTTTTGGATGACCTGCGTATCAATCAGCTTCAGGCTGGTATCAAGATCCGTGATCCTGTTCTCATAGGGTGTTTCATAGAGAAGTTCCTTCAGCTCAAACAGATGCCGCTTTCCCGGTGTGACAAATACAAATTTTCCTCCGTCTTTGAGAATGCGGCTGATTTCATCACCGGCAAACGGCGCGAAGCACGTCAATACCATTTCACAGCAGGCATCCCGCAGGGGAAGCGCGAAAATGGAAGCCACCGCGTACTGTGTGGAGTGATCATTTTTAGCGGCGTGTTTCAGAGCGTCTTTTGACATATCAAAGCCGTACTTTTCCTCTGCTTTAAGAAGAGAGGTGTAGTAGCCTTCACCGCATCCAAGATCAGCCAGAACGGAAGGGTTGTATTTCTTTGTGATGTCACACAGCGCTTCACGCAGAAAACCGTACGCGCCGGAAGCGAGAAAGTTTGTTCTTGCCTTCACCATGCCGGCATCATCGCCGTGGCTGCGTGACTGCTTTCTGAGAAGATTCAGATAGCCGCTTTTGGCATAATCATAATGATGACCGTTTGCACAGACGGCCTCTTTTTCATATTTCGCAAGCTGTGCCTTGCATACAGGACAGATCAGTTTCATGTATCCATGGTAACACATTCATCTTGACTGACGGTCAGTCGGGTTCTATCATAAAGCTGTGGAGGTGATAAACGTGCAGGACAATAAGGACAGTGAAGAGCGGAGAAATGAATTTGTCAATGCCGCGGAAAAGCTGTTTAAGGAAAACGGCATCGTAGATACGACAATCAATTCCATCGTCAGGGAAATGGATGTCGCAAAAGGACTGTTCTATTACTATTTCAAGTCCAAGGACGATGTGATTGAGGCCATCAGTGAGAAATACAATGATGTCTTCAATGAAATGCTGCGGTTCTCCATGGACCAGCCGGCTTATACATATGAGCAAAGGCTGAAACAGTTCGTGGACAATTCCGTAGACTCCTTCCGTGAACTGAATGTCAATCTGCAGGGGCAGGATGAGGATGTTGACCTCAGCCAGCTTTCCAAACGGTCTACCGAGGAAGCCAAGGCTGCTGCAATTGACGGACTGACTGAACTGTTTGAGGAAGGAACATCAAACGGAGAACTGAGTTTTGAACATCCGAGGTATTATGCGAATATACTGATCAGCGGAATTCTTGAGCTGGTTGAACAGCATGAAGCCGCTGACGATGAAATCAAGTTTATTATTTGGGACCTGATTGAAAGGGCCGGAAAGGACTGAACAGACATGGCTGATGATTTCAATGCAAAACTGAATGATTTTGTGGATAAAGCTTCCAAGGCAATTCAGGATGGAAGCAGAAAGGCACTCGACAGACTCGATCTTGAGAAACAGAAGAGTGAAATCAGAGCAGAAATCGGACACAATTCAAGAGATCTGACAAAAGCATATGAAAAGCTCGGAAGAGCATATTATGCTTTCAAGGAAAACGGAAGCTTTCCGGAAGGAACAGACGGAACACTGGATCTGATCCGCTCCAAGGAAAAGGTTCTTCAGCTGCTTCATGAAAAGCTGACAGCACTGGAAAAGTAAAGCACAATGAAAAGAATCAGCCGCTTTGGACTGATTCTTTTTTAGTCTGAGAGTTCTGTATAAATCTTTTCTGTCAGTGCAGGATCTCTTGAGCCGAGCAGGTATTTCTTTCCTTCATCCGTCTCAATCAGAAGAAAGGGACTGACGGTCGGATCAAGAAGAACCGTGACTCTGCCGGTTTCATCTGAGACAAAGCTTCCCTTGCACAGGTTTTCAAGACCTGTTCCGACACGCCTGCGGAAATTGTCAGGCAGCTTTTCCATCAGCGTGACACTGACGATATCGTCCTGATCGATCGTGTAGTGGGTCCAGCCGGCATCTGCCTTTACGGCTTCTTCCGTATTTGTAATAACAATTTCCTGTCTGGAAACGCCGTCCAGCATGATTCCAAGAAATGGCAGAGAGACAAACAGCAGAGCGGTGATGACCATGATGACTTTTCCCGGAACGGTTGCCATATTTACCGTGGAATTCATACCGACACGGGAATTGATGATTGTTCTTGTGTCATCGGGATTGTAATAGAGAAAACCGAAGATCCAGCGGTCATCTTCATCCGCATACCAGTCACTGCCGCTGTCTTTCGTCAGTTTTTCCTGAATGCTTCTGAGTTTCATTTCCATCCGGAAGGCGAACACGCAGAGGACTGCAGTTACTGCCAGCACCAGCAGGATTCCGATCAGTGCGTAATGCGACGAAATCAGACAGCACAGGGAATACAGCGGACAGCAGATCGTGCTGATGGCCCACAGCTTTGACCAGTGGTAGGTGCGTACCGCGCTGAGTGCTTTCGTCAATTCCATATTCTCATCGACCATCTCAGCTTTATGACGATAGAGATAGCGGCATGAGAACCAGAAGAAGGGACACATCGCGGCAAAGCACACATATACCGGCCACATTTCCCTGTCAAAGAAGACAGGGGCAAGCGAGAGGATCGTGCAGATGACAAACAGCAGAGGATTGAGTCTTTCTGCGGGCGGCAGGCTTGACGTGCTGACGCGGATCACGCGGGACTGCTGTATCCAGCCGCGGTCCTCCTTCAGCCGCATCATCTTCTCATGGGAGAAAATATAGGGAATGTACGGCATACAGACAGCCGCCAGTGTCCAGATCATGAAGGCTGTCCACGTATGTTCCCATGGCAGCAGAACTGCCGCAAGGGCAATCAGCGTAAGAACGGCGGCCGTCAGGATCTGCTGTTTGCGGAAATCAGAACAGATCTTCTGTACTTTGGTATCTTCTCTCGCTTCTTTCGGCAGGGTAGCGCCGATGACGATATTTTTCTTGAATTTTGTTTCATTGATGAGCATCCATGCCATCATGGCAGGGATCCAGGCGACGGATAACCAGAGTATCAGCTTTGTCACTTTGCATCACCTTCCTCGTAAAGCTTTTCACAGAGTGCGATAATGTCTTCTTTTGACATGCCTCCAAGGCGCAGTTCCGAGATATTGAGTCTGAGAGATTCCATGACTGAAGAGGGAATCTGCACGGCAGGGGATGCGGCAACACGGGCGCCGCTTCTGCGGTCGGTAACGATATATCCTTCCTGTTTCAGCATCTGGTATGCCTTTGAGACTGTCATCATATTGATGCCGCTTTCTTCCGCCAGGGCACGGATCGTAGGCAGCTGTTCGCCGGGACTGAGCTTTCCTTCGGCGATGCCGATGACGATCTGATTGCGCAGCTGCATATAGATCGGCACATTGCTGGAGAAATCAAATGTCATGATCATACGGATGTCCTCCTTGCATTATTTAAAGTAATGCAAACAATGCAATAAGTCAATAGAAAAACAGCAGTTCAGTTTGAACCGCTGTCTGTCTCGTTCATGCGTTTCTTCATCTCAAGCCAGGAAAAGACGCATCCGCAGTAATTCTGACGGTACAGACCATATGCGTCGCAGATCTCTTTTGAGCGTTTCGCTCCATCAGCTTTCTTGAAGTCGGAAACAAAGTATTTTGCGTGACTGAATTCTTTCTCAAGCTCCAGTCCGATCTCATTGAGCTTCTGGGAATCTTTCTGACGGGAGAATGTCATCACCGTTGTGAAGTAATCAAAGCCGTGTTCTTCGGCATACGCGAAGCACTCGCGCATGCGTTCCGTATAGCAGAAGAAGCATCTCTTCCAGCCTTCCGGATCATCTTTCATCGGTTCGAGCTTTTTTGTGTAGCTCTCATTGTCATAGGGAACTTCAATCAGCGGAATCTCATCATGCCATCTTTCACGGAGATAGCGCTTCAGCTCGGAAAGACGCAGATCGTATTCCGAAGAAGGGTAGATGTTGGAGTTGTTGTACATGACGGTGACATCGAATGTCTCATGCAGGAAATCAAGCGGCCAGCAGGCGCAGACAACGCAGCAGGCATGAAGCAGAAGCTTCGGCTTTCTGCCTTCCGCTTTGATCTTTTCCATTTCCTTCAGGGATTCTTTGTAGTAGTTCCTCTTGAATGAACTCTTCCGTGAGAGGATATAGGCACGGTATTCTTCTTCGTTATTCATTTGTGATCAGCATGCAGTCGCCGAAGGAGAAGAAGCGGTAACGCTCATCCACTGCCTTTTTATATGCTTTGAATGTCAGATCATATCCGGCAAAGGAGGCAATCATCATGATCAGAGTTGATTTGGGAAGATGGAAATTTGTCAGCATTCCGTCAATCGTATGCCATTCATAGCCGGGGTAGATAAACAGTTTGGTTTCGCCGGAGCAGGCACGGAATTCAGAGAATCTGTTCCATACGGATTCCAGTGTTCTGACACTGGTTGTGCCGATGGCGAAGATCCTGCGTCCTTCCTTCTTCGCGGCATTGAGGATATCCGCTGTTTCCTGAGACATCCAGTAAACTTCCTCGTGCATGATGTGATCCTCAATGTTTTCGGTATCCATCGGACGGAAGGTTCCAAGACCGACATGAAGCGTTACTTCGGCGATGATGACGCCTTTTGCCTTCAGGGCTGCGAAGATTTCATCCGTGAAGTGCAGACCGGCAGTCGGTGCTGCCGCGCTTCCGCGGACCTTTGCATAGACTGTCTGATAGCGCTCCGGATCATTCAGCTTTTCATGGATGTAGGGCGGCAGGGGAACATTGCCGAGCTGATCGAGAATCTCGTTGAAGATTCCTTCATACAGCATCTTCATGCGGCGGATGCCTTTTTCTCCGACTTCCACGCACTGTGCCTTGAGTCTGCCGTCATGGAATGAGATGACTGTGCCGGGCTTGATGACCTTGGCATTTCCGGCCAGGCATTCCCAGACGTCATCTTCTTCCTGTCTCAGAAGAAGCAGTTCCACATGGGCGCCTGTCTCTTCCTTGGTTCCGAACAGACGGGCGGGAATGACACGTGTGTTGTTGCGGACAATCACGTCTCCTTCATGGAAATAGTCGGTGATATCCGAGAATATTCTGTCTTCCAGTTCGCCGCTGTTCTTGTGGACGACCATCATTCTTGAAGATGATCTGTCACTGAGCGGGGTCTGGGCAATCAGCTCCTGGGGGAGCTCGTAATCAAAATCACTTGTTTTCATCAGAATCCTCTTTCGTCAAATTTCATCGTCGATAAAACTTCATTCTTGAAATCAAGGAAGCGGTCTTCTTTGATTGCTTTGCGGGCATCTTCCATCAGGCGGATCAGGAAGCGGATGTTGTGGATGGACATCAGTCTGGTTCCGAATCCCTCATCCGTTCTCTGCAGGTGGTTCAGATATGCTCTTGTGTAGTTTTTGCAGCAATAGCAGTCACACAGCGGATCAAGCGGTGTGAAGTCTTCCTTGTAGATTGCCTTGCGGATATTAATGCGTCCCTGGGACGTCATCAGTGTGCCGTGGCGGGCAATTCTTGTCGGCAGCACGCAGTCGCACATATCGAC
>ONSK01000310.1 GCA_900320455.1 uncultured Erysipelotrichaceae bacterium
AGAAATGAATTCTATCTGCACTATGAAAGCGGAGAAGACGCTGTCAGCCATCTGCCGGATCTGATCGGTATCACGATCCAGTGCCGCTTTATCCGCAATGAGGCGGAGCTGTATCATCAGCTGTTTGACATCTTTACGGAAACATCTGACGGCTTCAGTGTATGCAATGCTTACAGCAGCATCTTCCTGAATCTCAGAATGCCGCAGCCGCAGATTCAGCGAAACGGTTTTACCATCTTCCGTATCGACGGCTATTATCTGCACAATACAATGAAGATCAATTTCGAGCTGCAGATCAAATCCATGGTTCATTCCTTCTGGAGTGAAATCGAGCATGAGGTCGTGTATAAGAATCCTGACTTCGTCATGTATGATACCTTCAACAGAAACATGCTGGGAGCCATCCGTGACAATCTCGATGTCGTCGACAGACAGCTTGAGATCATGTATCAGGAAATCTCATACGAATCAAAGAGAGCACAGATCGGCATGGATGCCGAAGGCTTCAAGACATTCGTTTCCAGAAGCGTCAATGAACTGGTCAACCGCAAGCTGAAAGAATCCATCGGCTTTGCGACGGACTTCAAGAAATGCAGTTCTGTCATTGCCCAGTACATCTATATCTGTGATTTCATCAACGGCACCAACAACCGTGACAAGATGATTGAGTATCTGGAGCTTCTCTCGCTGCTTTCAGAAGGGCCGCTGGACTTCACGGAAGAGATCTTCTTCGATACGCCGTATATCAGCAGAGACCCGTTCTGCATGAACCTCGGCAAGTTCTTTGAGACAAAGATGAATCATGACTTCCGCTTCCACGTGTTCTTCGTGATCATCTTCTCACTGAGACATGGCGCAGTATCTTCCATCCTGGATGAATTCTGCCGCTTCATGAAATCACTGCTGATTCCCCGCAGCTGGTACCGTGAACGTTTCGCGAAGATGGATCCGGATACAAGAAAGATCGTATGCCGCAAGCTGGAGCTGATCGTTTCAGAAGCATTGACGGACCGCGGAAGCATTGATATTCTGTTTGAAGATAACCTGTATCAGTGCATGGTTCTGTTCCGGGATTATGTAGAGCATCTCGAGCGAAAATATGCCGGCAGGGATATCATTCCCGATCTGAATGCGATTGCAGGAGATCTGTATCATCAGTTGTCCATTACTCTGGACTGAAAACTGGTATAATAGGTATTGGATTTGAAGGAGAAACATATGGCACAGGATTATGTAGTTCTGAACGAAGAAAACGAAGACAGTCTGATTGCGATCAACAAATCTGTTTTCAAGGCAATCACGGAAATCAGCATCGATGACATCGAGAATGCCGTCAGAATGCCGGAGACAAGATTTGCCAAGCCGCTGTCTGTCAGAATCGAAAACAACAAGCTTCTGATCGAAGCTGATATCAAAGTCAAATACGGTGCGAACGTCAACGCGACGTGCGAGCTCCTGCAGAACCGCATCTATGAGAACGTTCTTCTCATGACCGGTTTCAAGGCATCGGATATCAAGATCAACGTTACCGGATTTGAAATCTGAGACTCTGCGCAATGCAGAGTTTTTTCTTTGAATTATCTTTTGATCTGTGGTACAAAATTACAGGTTGAAGGAGAATTCCATGTCAGAAAAAGGCTCAAAAGAAAACAAACTCGGGACAATGCCCGTCGGACCGCTGCTCATCAGTATGGCAGTTCCGATGATGCTGTCATTCTTCATACAGGCACTCTACAACATCGTTGACTCGATGTTCGTGGCGAGAATCTCAGAGGAAGCTCTGGCTTCTGTTTCCCTGGCATTTCCGATGCAGCAGATCATGAACGCCATCGGCATCGGTACAGGCGTCGGCATCAGCGCCAGCATTCCGCGTCTGATCGGCCAGAAGAAAAAAGATGAGGCGGATTCAATTGCCAATACGGGTATCTTCCTGTGTCTTTGCTATGCGGCTGTGTTTATTTTCCTGGGATTTACATTCGCGCACAGATTCTATCTGATGCAGACGGACGTTGAAGAGATCATCCGCAGCGGAACGATTTATCTTTCCATTGTCTGGATCCTGTGCCCGGGAGCCTTTTTCGGCAATCTGTTTGAAAAGATGCTGACAAGCACAGGAAGCGCTTCTCTTGCGATGATATCCATGGCATCCGGCGCGATATTCAATATTATCTTTGATCCGCTGCTGATCTTCGGTATTGGACCGTTCCCGGAAATGGGAATTGCCGG
>ONSK01000309.1 GCA_900320455.1 uncultured Erysipelotrichaceae bacterium
AGCTGGACTGCGCGCATATGGACTGGTGCGACGCGGTTCTGTTTCTGATGGACGGCAGAGTGCCGGACGAAGGTGCCTGCTTTGAGCTCGGCTACTGCTACGCGAAAGGAAAAAGATGCATCGCCTACAAGACTGACGCAAGATAATTCATCGACGGCTTCGACAACGTGATGCTCTGCGGTGCGCCGGAAGCTGTCCTGCGCAATGAAGAAGAACTCAGAGCTTATCTGAAAAATGCATGAATGCCCATACCGGCATCAGATTGCATATATAATAATTTCAGGAAAGGTGAAGAATTATGAGTGTGTTTACAGGAAAAGAAAAACTGAAACTGGGATTCGGACTGATGCGTCTTCCGAAGAATGAAGACGGCAGTATCGATGTCCCGCAGGTATCACAGATGGTCGACGCCTTCATCGAGGCCGGAGGCACATACTTCGATACAGCATACGCGTATGCCGGAAGTGAAGAAGCGATCCGCAAGGCTCTTGTCGAACGCTATCCGCGTGACAGCTACACACTGGCATCCAAGCTGATCATTCCGCCCGGAAGCACGGTTGGTGAAGAGGAAGCCAAACGTGAATTCAAAACCAGCCTTGAGCGCAGCGGCGCGGGATACTTTGACTATTATCTCGTCCATGCGATTCAGAGAACAAACTATGAAAAATATGATGAATACGGTATCTGGGATTATGTGAAGGGACTGAAGTAACAGGGTCTGATCAAGCACTGGGGCTTCTCATTCCACGCTGATCCGCAGCTTCTGGAAGAACTGCTGGAGAAGCATCCGGACGCTGAATTCGTCCAGCTTCAGATCAACTACGCGGACTGGGAGAACCCGGGTGTCGCATCCCGCATCAACTATGAGATCTGCAAAAAGCACGGCAAGCCTGTCGTAGTCATGGAGCCGGTCAAGGGAGGCATCCTCGCTGATCCGATCGACAGCGTCAAGGAAATCCTCAACAAGGCAAATCCGAATGCAAGCTACGCATCCTGGGCACTGCGCTTTGTCGCGGAAAAGGACAATCTGCTTGCAGTGCTCTCCGGCATGAGTTCCCTCGGACAGATGCAGGACAACCTCAGCTTCATGAAGGACTTCAAGCCGCTGTCAGAAGAAGAGGAAGAAGTTATCCGTCAGGCGCAGGATGCCCTGAACAAGGACAAATCCATTCCCTGCACAGCATGTCATTACTGCACAAAGGGATGCCCGATGCAGATCCCGATCCCGGAAATCTTCACGGTTGAAAACCGCAAGAAGGGAAGCCCGGAATTCCGCACAAAGAGAGAGTATACGATCGTTACAGCCGGCAGGGGCAAAGCAAGCGACTGCATTCAGTGCGGTCAGTGCGAACAGGCATGCCCTCAGCATCTGCCGATCATCTCACTGCTCGAAAAGTGCCGCGCAATGGAGTAAAACAAATGGAAAAGTAGAATACGCATCAATGTCATTAAGTTAAGACATTGCAATGATTACCGTATGAAAAGCTTTCAACCAGACAATGGCTGAGAGCTTTTTTCTTCGAAAAAGTGAAGAAAAGACTTGACAGGAAAAAGACGGGATTTTTACACAATCCGAAGGAAATTGCAGGAGGAAAAAATACTATGATTTCCGAGAATTACTATTATTCCCCATCTGCGATCCGCTGTTTTCTCGACCTCGCAATCAACACTGTCTCCGACAATATTGCATGTTATTGCAATGATCCCGGTATTTCATTTACCAGAAACCGCAAACTGAACTGTACAGATCTGATGTACTATCTGATACAGCTTGCGGACAGATCAATCAGTTCAGACCTGATGTACCGCTATGACTCATTGGAAAAAATGCCCAGTTCTTCCGCTGTCTGTCAGCAGAGACACAAACTGGATCCGCCTGCCTTGAAACGTGTACTTCATTTAATCAAAGAAACGATTTATAATTAAGTCATTCCTTAATCAAAGAGGTGGCTTATGGACATTTCTGTCATGTTGAAAGCCTTGGGGGAACCTACAAGGCTTTCCATTTTTCAACAGCTCCTGATTAGAAAACACTGCGTCCGTTCTCTG
>ONSK01000308.1 GCA_900320455.1 uncultured Erysipelotrichaceae bacterium
AGCCCTTGTCTGCGCATACATAGTCAACGTCATCGAAGGATACCAGATTGCCAGCCTTCATGACGCCGTCAATGATATTGGAGTCACCGATGAATCTTGCGCAGTATTCATTGACAGGTTCGTTGTATACGTCTGTCGGAGATCCGATCTGTTCGATTTCGCCGTCCTTCATGATGACGATCTTGTCAGACATCGTCAGCGCTTCTTCCTGGTCATGTGTGACAAAGATGAAGGTGATGCCGACTTCTCTCTGGATTTCCTTCAGTTCCAGCTGCATTTCTTTTCTCAGGTTCTTGTCGAGAGCGGAAAGAGATTCATCAAGCAGAAGGACCTTCGGTTCATTGACCAGCGCTCTTGCGATCGCGACACGCTGCTGCTGGCCGCCGGACATCGTTGTGACGTCACGGTGCTCAAAGCCTTCAAGACCGACCAGGGAAATCATACGCATGACCTTCTGGTCGATGATATCCTTCGGCATCTTCTTGATCTTCAGACCGAAGGCGATGTTGTTGTATACATCAAGATGCGGGAACAGCGCATAATGCTGGAAAACAGTATTGACATCTCTCTTGTACGCAGGTACGGCTGCGATATCCTCGCCGTCCATGATGACATGTCCTTCCGTCGGTTCCAGGAAGCCGGCAATGATTCTCAGCAGAGTTGTCTTGCCGCAGCCGGAAGGTCCGAGCAGAGTAACGAATTCATTTTCGTAGATATCCAGAGAAATTCCCTTCAGAACTACCTGTTTGTCGAATGTCTTGACAACGTTTTTTACCTCAATCAGCTTCTTCATCTCATATCCTCCATAGATCAGAACACCGGCGGCGTGCTGATCCACAGCACAACTGCCCTGGTCGTCGATTTGTTCAAGAGGTAATGCGATTCATTGCCTCTGATGTAGAATGTCTCACCCTTCCTGACAGCAACCCCTTTTCTGTCCTGGGCGTTCACGAGACTGATGCGTCCGGCCATCACATAGCCGAATTCCTCGCCTTCGTGCGGTTCGATGACCTTGGACTGGCTTCCCGGTTCAAGCTCCAGAATAATCGGCTCCATGCTGTTCTTCTGGGCATTGGGAACGATCCAGCGGATCGTCTTGTCATCCTGCTCATCCACAAAGATATCTTCGGCGGTGAATACGACCTTCTCGCTTCTGGTATCTGCGAAGAAGCCTGACATACTGACGCCGAGCGCTTCCGCGATATCCTCAAGCGTCTGGATCGACGGCGATGTCAGATTCCTTTCCAGCTGGGAAAGAAATCCCTTGGTAAGCTCTGTTCTTGAAGCCAGTTCCTCGAGTGTCAGTCCGTTCTGTATACGGAGCTGCCTGATTCTGTGACCGATGTCAAACACGGGCGTTCACCTCCATTCGGCTTGTTTACTAATAGTAAACAAATAATTCGTGATTATTAAACCAATACAATTATACAGAAACGCGCTCTTATTTCAATACCAGAATAAACTTTTTGTTTAGAAATTGTAAACTGCGGAGAAGGCACATAAAAGCCCGGTCTCAGCCGGGCATGCATGTGTCCTTACTTGGCAGCGTTGATGACGTTCTGGATGGATTCCTTGGGCTGGAAGCCAAGTGTTGTGGCAGCGGTTTCGCCGTTCTTGACTGCAACCAGCATCGGGATGGACATGACACCGTAACGTTCAGCTACTTCAGGGTTGTCATCGACATTGACCTTGATGAACTTCACGTCTTTGTTCTCTTCCGCCAGTCCTTCAACAACCGGACCGACCATCTTGCAGGGTCCGCACCAGTCTGCGTAGAAATCAATAAACACGGATTTATTTTCTTTCAGGATCTGATCAAAATCAGCTTCATCTTTTACAATATACATTTTTTATTTACCTCCACGGCTATTATTACACACTGACATCTGTTTCAAAAGAAATATGCCTTACAGACGGACAGCCGCTTCCTTGTCCAGGATCACCGTCACGTCATCATGTGACTGCAGGATGCTGGCTGGACATTCCTCGGACTGCGGTCCCTTGATCATGCCGTATACCGCTTCCGCCTTGTTTGCGCCGCAGGCAATCACCAGGATCTTCCTTGCCTTCATGATGCTGGCAAGACCCATTGTCACCGCCTGGCTTGGAACCTGTCCGATATCGTCATCAAAGAATCTGGCATTGTCCTTCCTGGTCTGCTCTGCGAGATCCGTCACATGCGTCAGACTGTCAAAGGAAGTACCGGGCTCATTGAAGCCGATGTGGCCGTCGCTGCCGATGCCGAGGATCTGCAGATCGATGTGATACTTCGCAAGCTCTGCTTCATACGCAGCGCAGTCCGCCGCATGGTCTTCGCCATCGCCTCTTGGAATATAAATATTCTCTTCCGGAATATCGATATGATCGAAGAGGTTCTCATGCATGAACGAACGGTAGGACTGTTCATGAAATGCAGGAATTCCGATATATTCGTCCAGGTTGAAGGTGATTGCTTTTGCGTATGATGTTCCGTTGGTGTTGTGATCGGCAATCATCTTCTTGTACAGACCGATCGGGCTTGATCCTGTCGCAAGACCGAGGACCGGTGAATCCGCAAGCATAATTTCTTTCAGAATACGGAAGGCTTCACTGCTGATTTTGTCGTAACTGTCCGCAATGATGATATTGAACATTCTTCTTCCCCCTTCTTACCAGACTTTGATGCTGTAGGCAGTTGTCCAGGTCTTTCCTGCTTCAAGGAAAAGTGTTCCCTCTCTCTCTTCAAAAGGAACTTCCGTCTTTTCAAAGTCGGTATGTGAATGCCACGGCTCGATGCATACAAACGGCGCATTCGGTGACCAGTAAGCCAGCCACTTGTATCCGGTATTGGAGACAGTCACGCCGTGATTGCCGTCCGTCAGGCTTGTTTCAGAACTGACAGGATCGGTGATGATGATTGTCTTTGCCAGAGCTTCGGGATCCAGCTTCATGATCTTGCTGTTGACGACTTCCGTATCCAGCCATTTGAATGTCTCATGATTGGAGAATTCAATGCAGTAGTCCTCATACTTCTTTGCAGGATCAACAGGACAGTTGAATGCCGGATGCAGACCGAAGTTGAACGGCATTGTGACGTCATTCTCATTTTTGATCGTATATGTGATGACCAGCTTGTTTTCAATCAGTTCATACAGGATATGCATTGTGAAATGGAATGGATATTCTTTCAGTGTCGCTTCGCTGTCCTTCAGTTCCATGATCAGATGGCTGTCATCATGTTCGATGCATGTGAAGTCGCTTCTTCTTGTAAAACCGTGGTTACCGGTTTCATATTCTTTGCCGTTGATATGCAGTTTCTTGTCCCAGGTGCTTCCGACCATCGGGAACAGTGTCGGGTTTCTGCCGCTCCAGAATGCCGGATCGCCCTGCCACATGTATTCGAATCCGGTTTCTGCATTTTTAAAGCTGTGAATCTCTGAGGCATGCTCGTCAATGACTGCGCATGCTTTCTCGTTTTTCAGCACAAAAGATGCCATAATGATTTCTCCTTCCGATAAAACACGATGAATTCCACAGGATGGAATTCCCCTCTTACAGCTAGTATATCATGCCAAAAAACCCTCATCGAAAAGTTTTTTAAATACCGGACTTTGATAAATTATCAGAACAGAGTAAACTAGTTAAGTAGGAGGAACATTCTGAAATGTCATTTATTGAAACAATCAAGGAAAAGGCCAGAAAAGACCTGAAAACGATTATTCTCCCGGAATCCGAGGATGAAAGAACAATCCGTGCCGCAGCCAAGGTACTGGAAGAAAAAACAGCAAAGCTCGTGCTGATCGGCAACCCTGATGTGATCAAGGCTGATGCGGAAAAATACGGCGTTGACATCAACGGCGCAGAGATCATCGACCCCGAGACAACAGACAAGCTCGAAGGCTATGTCAACCTGCTTTATGAACTGAGAAAAGCAAAGGGAATGACACCGGAAGCTGCCAGAGAAGCTCTTCTCAAGGACCGCACAACATTCGGCGTTGTCATGCTGAAGAACGGCGAAGGCGACGGACTCGTTTCCGGCGCATGCCACTCTACAGCTAATACACTGCGTCCTGCTCTGCAGATCCTCAAGACAGCAAAAGGTGCAAAGCTTGTTTCCGGC
>ONSK01000306.1 GCA_900320455.1 uncultured Erysipelotrichaceae bacterium
ATTTTAGAACTATTCTGTAAGTGCAGACAGGAGGAATCAGTCATTATGGAAAACTTTATCTATCATATGCCCGTCAAAGTATACTTCGGAGACAATGGTGTGAAAACACATCTGCCGAAGGAAATGCAGAAATACGGAGAGAATGTCATGGTTGCTTACGGCGGCGGTTCCGTCGTGAAAAACGGCATCCTGGACGAGGTGAAAAGCACTTTGGAATCCTGCGGCAAGCATGTCGTGGAATTCGGCGGTATCGCTTCCAGCCCATCCTACGAAAAGATCCTGGAAGGCATTGCCCTCTTTAAAAAAGAAAACATCAGTCTGATCATTGCCCTGGGCGGAGGTTCTGTCGTGGACTCCGTCAAGATCATGGCAGCCGGTGCACTGATTGAGGAAGATATCTGGGAAGAAGAAATCACAAATCACAGGATTCCCGAACAGATGGCACCGTACGCAGTCGTTCTTACCATTTCCGGCGCAGGCGCGGAGATGGATCATCTCGGCGCGTGCACATACGAGGCAAGACATGAAAAGAAGACACTGATGGGACCGTACGCGGACTTTGTCATTGAAGATCCGAACTACCTCATGAGCATTCCCCTCAGAGTATTCACACCGGGTGTGTTTGACTCTTTGAGCCACTGCATGGAATCCTATTTTGGCAGAGGTACAAACGTCTGGGATGAGATCAACGAAAGCCTGATGAAGAACATCATCAGAAACGGCAGAGCGCTGATGAAGGATCCGGATAACAAGGAAATCCGTTCCAACCTGATGTGGGATTCCTCCCTGATCCAGTCATTCAGCTTCTATATGGGAAAGCCCGGCGACTTCCAGGCACACGGCATTGAGAATATGTTAGCTGCTTACACGCATAAGACGCACGGAACACAGCTGGCAATCCTGCAGCCGGTATACTATGAACATGTATACAAGGACGCACCTGAAATGTTTGCCCGCTTTGCCGTCAATGTCATGGAAGTCGATCCTGCAGGAAAGACAGATGAAGAAACAGCGAAGGAAGGCATTGCAAGGCTGCGTGCATTCATCCGTGAGCTGCAGCTGCCGCAGACCTTCTCTGAGGCAGGCGTTGAAATCAGTGATGAAACTGCCAGAGCCGTTTCTGAAACATGCAATGTTTCAACGACAAATGCCAGAACGCTCAGCCGTCAGGAAATCTTTGAAATCATCTGCGAATGCCGTTAATGAAAAGGCAGCTGTATCATCACATACAGCTGTCTTTCTTACTTAACGAGCCAGTCCAGAACGTTTTTGATGTCTTTGTCCCAGAAGTCCCAGGTATGTTCGTATCCCGGCACTTCGGAATATGTGATCTCCGCGCCGAGCTTTGTCATTCTTTCATGCGCGCTCCGGTTCATCTGAAACAGGAAGTCCTTGTCTCCGCATGACTGATACAGTTCGGGAACACATCCCTTCTTCCTGTCTTTTTCATACAGAGTGAAGAGATCACTGTCTGTTCCTTCCAGACTCTTCAGATCACCGAACATATCCTTCCAGCGGAAGGCGTCGTCTTTTCTGTTTACGTGGTCGCTGAATATCTTTTCGATATCCAGTGCGCCTGACATGGAAGCTGCTTTGGAGTACAGATCAGGACGTGACAGCGCGAGATACCAGGCACCGTATCCTCCCATCGAAAGACCGGCGATATAGGTATCCTCCCTCTTCTTTGAAGCGGGGAAGAGTCTTGTGATATAGGCTGGCAGTTCTTCCGTCATGAAGGTGTAATACTTTCCGCCGTGTACCATATCCTGGTAGAAGCTGTTTTCCACGCCTGCCATGACACCGATCATGTTGTGTGACTGCAGATATCTTTCAATGCTGGAAAAGCGCATCCAGGAGCTGTTATCTCCGAAAGCGCCGTGCAGAAGATAGACGACGGGAAGTCCGTTCTCATAATCATAGCGGACGTCTTTTCCCGCAGCAGCGATCTGTTCATCTCCTTCCGGTGTCGGTATGACAATATTGATCTCTGTATTTCTGTGCAGTGTGAAGCTGAAATAATGACATGTCAGAAACATAATCGAGTCCCTCTTTTTCTTCACTATTCTACCGCAGGAAATGCTCTCCGTCAGTTTTTGTGAATGGTTTTTCTGACAGAGCGTTTTCCTGTCTGTACAAAAAGACAAACCATATGAGCATGCTTTCGCTCATCAGCCCGTTGGTAAAAGCAAGACGGAACGGTGTATCCCCCATCAGGTATGTAATTCCTTTCAGGATCATGAATATCACAAGCACATTCACATATGCCGTATGTCTTCGATACTGTGTCTTTCCCTGAAACTGCAGGTATGCAAGATACACAAAGACAGGTATCATGAATCCTTCCGAGACAATCACCAGCCAGGATAATTGGTGAAACAATGCCTCGCATACCGTCAGTGCTACTGCCTGCATACCATTCTGTGACATCCATGCATACGTACTGATGATCATGATGTAAAACAGATGCAATGCAAGCCAGGGCGTTAAACCGAAGGCATTCAGATACCGGTATCTCTTCTGTTCTGTTTCCTCTTTGATCTTCTGTTCCAGAGAGAACAGCGCAATGCCGTAAAGAATGATGCCTGGAAATGCCAGAATCATGGCTGTATTCAGACGCCATGGGGCAATGGATGCCGTGCCGGCATTCAGCCATGACAGTGTTCCTTCCCTGCTCACATCGCCGTAGATCATCAGCCAGTCTCCTGCACCGTCTCACAGCTCGGATAAAACGGAAAAGGAAGGAAACGGTTTCCCCATCATTCCGGTGCTGGCGGCGATCACAGCGGCATTTGCCGGCTTCCTGTGGTTCCTGATCGGAAAGAGAAAGAAAGACGAAGAATAACAGAAGATACCAGGTATCGTTCATGATACCTGGTATCTTTGATGATCGTACTTCAAGAAAAGTTATCACGGTCATATAATAATACTGGTTCAAAAATATGACTATGGAGGAAACATGGAAAAACAGACAACACTGGAAGAACGTTTCGGTTCATGCCCTTATGCCACAGCACAGGCACTCATCTCGGGCAAGTGGGCAGTCCTGATCCTGCATTATCTGGAAGACGGGCCTGTCCGTTTCAATGAGCTTCTGAGACTGATGCCGAAAATGACACATGCGACACTGTCCGTACAGCTGAAATCGCTGGAGGAATACGGATTGGTAAACCGCATTCAGTATGAATCCATTCCGCCCAGAGTGGAATACTCCCTGACCGAAATCGGCATGCGGTTTCAGCCTGTGATCAGGGCAATGGAAACATGGGGAAATGAATATATTGCGCAGATGAGCAAAGGAGCAGACAGATGAATCTTTCGGGAATGGTATACAGACCGCCCTATGAGGCGGATTCTCTTCTTCTGCAGGTGACAAAAGGCTGCAGCCACAACAAGTGCACATTCTGTTATATGTACCCGGACGTGCCGTTCCGGGTATGTCCGATGAATGAAATCATTGAAGATCTTGATGAAGCAGAAATATCATGTCCGGATGTAAAGCGGGTATTTCTCGAACATGGCGATGCGTTTGTTCTTTCCGCAGACAGGCTGAAAGAAATCGCGGAAGCAATTCACAGCAGACTGCCTCAGGTGCAGGACATCGCCATGTACGCTTCCATTCAGAACATCAAGCACAAGACAGATGAAGAACTGCTTGAGCTGCGTGCCTGCGGCATCAACGGACTTGATATCGGCGTGGAAAGCGGGCTTGATGAAGCATTGCAGTATATGAACAAAGGACATACCGCTGCAGAAGCCAAAGAGCAGCTTCTGCGTCTGAGCAATGCGGGATATGACTACAGTTTCAATACGATCCTCGGCTGCGGCGGAGCAGACAGATGGAAAGAAAACGCTGAAGCGACAGCAGAGCTGATCAATGCCGTGCAGCCTCACCTTCTCTTCATCGGCAGTCTGCATGCGTCTCCCGGATGCCGTCTGTATACAGACATGAAAAACGGCACATTCAAAGAGTGCACGATCGGACAGTTGCTGGATGAGCAGGAACTGCTCATCAGCGAACTGGAACTGAAGGATACGATTTATTTCGGTTCTCATCCTTCCAACCTTGTGCCGATGCAGGCATACCTGCCGAAGCACAAAGAGGAAATGATTCACATCATTCAGAAAACACGCAGGCAGATGCGTCACCGCCTGGATGAATATCCACTGCGGGCAGGTGAAGGATCGATCCTGAACAGATGAAAGAAAGTCTCATGAAGAGACTTTTTTCATAGCAGGAATACTGCTGTTTTCAGTTCGCAGCCAGGCTGCGGATCACATCAAACAGTTCCTTCGGAATTTCAAAGGGTTCACTGAAGGCATTGATGACAATCGCGCATGGCTTCTGTTCATTGTTTTCCGCAATATTCAGAACATTCATGAAATCATGTGCCACTTTGGAAAAGTGTTCCCCGTATTCTCCCATTTCCTCCGCGGAGGTAAATGCCGGGAAGTAGAAGTTCTCACCGCTCTGCAGGATATCGGGAATCATCCTGGTGATTCCTTTTGTGACAAATTCCCTGCCGATCATGGAATCGGGATCACCCTTCTCCATCGCTTCGTCAATCATTCTGGCAAACGCTTCCTCATCTTCCTTTTCCATGATGGCATTGCAGGGAACCCAGACAGTGCACTGTGAGAGGATACGCATCAGTCTGATGTAATTGAGCTGTGTGCGGTATTTTTTACAGATGCCAAGACACTTCTTCAGAAACGCGCTGTCATTAAGCATCTCTTCTGTCCAGGTATCCGGCACGGCATATTCTTCTCCCTCATCTGCCGCAAGAACTGCATTGATCAGTGCTTTGGAAAGATGAATGGACTGATTCCAGGGATTGATGATGATCCCTTCCGCATTGGATTCCAGACAGTCCTTCAGACAGTTTTCCATAAATACGGAGACAAGACGGCTTTCCGGTCCTTTCTTCGCTTCTGTATCAGAAGTAAAGGCACACAGCCACATCGTTCCGTCTTCCTTCATGATCGTGCGCAGAGACACATCCTCTCCTTCCACCTGTACAGGGATCAGGAAATGACCGTCATGACGCATCCTGTCACGGACCGTTTCCAGCAGTCTGTTCATATTTCCTGTTTCACGAAAGTATTCCGCGGCTTCCTCAATGCGCTCATTGCCTTTCAGATTCATATTGTCTTCCATACCGTCTTCTCCTTTACTGACTCTACTGTATCAGAAACCATGAGAACATGGTCGCTTCTGATGCGACATGGTATGATGATTTCATACAAAGAAGGAAAATCATGAAATACATTGTCAAAGCACGCGGCAGCGTCATCCAGAAGAAAAGCATTGCCTATGCCATTGAAGCAGATTCAAGAGAAGAAGCGGAACAGAAGGCAAAGGAAAAGTTCAATAAGGCATATGAAGTATCAGACAACCAGTTAACCGTATCCGGTACATCCGTCAATATCCTCTCCTACGTTTCACTTGCGGCACTGGCGATTGCGGTACTCATTGCCCTGATCGGTTTCAAGTCAGAAGGAATTCTGAAGGACAAGGTCATCCGTCCGGATCTTAAATCATGTCTCTATGGTCTTGGCATGTATCTGGTACTGCTGTTCAGGATGAAAGGCATCAAGACTGCTTTCCGCAGCTGGATCGATATTGTACTGGGTATCCTGATGAGCCTGGTGCTTGGATCCTTGTTACAGATCATGATTGCGAAGGTTCCCTTCTCCGGTTTCTTCAATCTCATCAAAGTGGATATCCGTCTTGTAGTATTAATCATCGCATTGATCGGTATGATGGGATCTTCCCTGTTAAGTCTGATCTGTCTTCTGATCATTGCCGGCTTGATGGCCTACAGCATCAGCCACCTCGCTCCTGTCTTAATGAATTTCAAGGGTATCCTGTATCTGGCTTGCAGCTTGATTGGTACCATCGCGTATCTTGCCTCGATTCCTGTTCTCTATCAGGCATTCATGAATCTCAAAGACAAGATCTTTAAATAATCCACACAGTCACAGCAGACAGTGCCTCTTTAAGAAGCACTGTCTTTTTCAAACAAAAAATGCACCAGGCAGTGCCTGATACATCTCAGTGCATATATCTGTTTTTGAACTGGTGGATCTCGATCCAGGCGATCACTGATGAAAGGACTGCGACAGAGGTGCTGCTGACCATCATGACGATACCGACGCTGGCTTCTTTGAAGTTTGTGCAGTTCTGCAGGAACCAGAAGACCGGAATACGGAACAGGAACACTCTTGCAAGGAATGGAATATACCGGAAGATTATATCGCCAGATGTTTTTATTATTCTTGGTTAAATCGACGGACCTTACCCTTCCATGAAACCCAGGAAAGAAGGAAGAATACAGATCATCCGATAATAAGAGGCGGAAAAAGCGAGAAAGGTCATGAGCGGAAGTCAACTGTTCAATCACGAGTCCCTTCTCCAAAATGTCCCATATGTGCAGTTGAGGAAAAGAGTTCTCTGCCTGAACAGCAGAGACAGGAAAGCTGAGTCATGAACGGCTCAGCTTTGTCTGTTTTTGAATTATATTTCTGTTCCTCTGCTCTGAATCACTTTCTGATACCAATAAAATGAGTCTTTGCGGGTTCTGTCCAGTGAGCCATGACCTTCGTCGTCCATGTCCACATAAACAAGGCCATAGCGTTTTTTCATTTCTCCGGTTCCGGCTGAGATAATATCAATCCAGCCCCAGACTGTCAGACCCATGACATCAACACCATCCAAATCGATGGCGTCCGCGATCGACTTTACGGAGTCTCTCAGATAATCGATCCGGTACTGATCATGAATCTTTCCGTTTTCTACTGTATCCTCTGCGCCCAGACCGTTTTCAACAATCCATAAAGGTTTGTGATAGCGGTCATACAGCGTATTGAGCGTGAGGCGCAGGCAGTCCGGATCAATTGCCCATCCCCATTCGGATTCCTTTAAATACGGGTTTTTCAGATTGCGCTTTTCCGGCTGCTGAGCGGAAACACACATGGATTTGTAGCAGGAAAAGCCGATGAATTCACAGGGATATTTTCTGATCAGGTCAAAGTCATTCTTCTCGGTTTTCAGAACAATGCCGTTTCTTTCATATTCCCTGAGCTTGTATGCCGGGTAATAACCGCCGACCTGAACATCGCTGAAGAAGAGCGCGTCTCTGTCTTTGTCCATTGCCAGCAGCTGGTCTTTCGGATTACATGAATATCCGTAGACCGGCATATAAGCCAGCATCTGTCCCACCATCATGTCAGGATTGATCTCATTTTTCAGCTTTACCGTCAACGCAGAAGCCACAAACATATGATGGGCTGCCTGGGCAACTGCCTGCGGGCTGTATTCGGGAACACCGGCGCAGATGAACGGGAAATTGGTGATATTGTCAATTTCATTGAATGTCAGCCAGTATTTCACCGTGTGCTGATATCTTGTAAACAATACCTTTGCGTATCTTTCAAAGAAACCAATGACGCGTCTGTCAGACCAGCCACCGTATTTCAGGCTGAGTGCCAGGGGCATTTCATAGTGAGACATGGTCACAAGCGGTTCAATGCCATACCGCTTCAGTTCAGCAAACACGTCATCATAGAACTGCAGACCTTCTTCGTTGGGTTCTTCCTCATCCCCCTGCGGGAAGATGCGTGCCCAGTTGATTGACATGCGGAACGCTTTGAATCCCATTTCCGCTGCGAGAGCTATGTCTTCTTTGTATCGGTGATAGAAATCCACACCCTTCAGGCTCGGATAGTATTCGCCGTCATGCAGCGCCGGCTCTGCATTCTCAGGCAAAACCAGCGACTGTCTGGGGCCAAGGGCCAGCCTGCCTTTTTCACCCGTTTCACGGTTGATCCATGTCAGCTGTCTTCTTGCTGTACGTGATCCGCCGGTCAGAACATCACAGACGCTCAGACCTTTACCGCCTTCCGTGCCGCCGCCCTCATACTGATTGGCTGCCGTGGCACCACCCCACAGGAAGTTTTCCGGGAATTCAAATCTTTTATTCTCAGTCATTGTTCATTTCCGCCTTCTTTTCAGCGACCTTGTTACTGATTTTAACAAACGGAGCATACAGCATGACGATAGCTGCGAAGGCGACAAGCTGAACAAGAACTGCTGTGAAGCTGCCGCCTGTTGCCAGGAATGCGTTGATGAACGGCGGAGTTACCCAGGGTACATCGATATATGTAATCGGCATGATTCCGATCTTTGTCGCAATGAAGCCGATTGTGGAACCGAGAACCGGTGCCAGAATGAACGGAATCATGTAAACAGGATTCATGACGATCGGCAGACCGAAGATAATCGGTTCATTGATTTCGAAGATGCCTGCCGGCAGAGCGATTTTGGCAATTGCCCTTTCATCTTCTCTCTTGCTGAAGAGAAGAATGGCAGCGATCAGACCGAGTGTGCAGCCGAATCCGCCCAGGCCGCCGAAGAGGACATTGAAGGGTTTTGTAACAATTTCTGTCGGAGCACTACCGGCGTTGACAAGGTCAATGTTCTTTGTCAGTGCAGCGAGGAACAGCGGTTTTGTGACTGCGCTTGTAACTGCGGTTCCGTGAATGCCGAATACCCAGAACAGGCTGGTGAAGAGAGCGATGCCGATGAAGCCGAACGGTGTCTGAACGATTGCGCCGAGAGGTGCCTGCAGAACTTTGTAGACCAGTTCATTCAGTTCCATG
>ONSK01000305.1 GCA_900320455.1 uncultured Erysipelotrichaceae bacterium
ACGATACCGGGGAAGAGGTTACAACACCGCTGACCCTGGAAGAGATCAATGAAGTAACTGCTGAGATCAGATTCTGAAAAAGCTGCGAATGTCCGCAGCTTTTTCCTTGTTCTGATCCTTTTATTCAGATTATTCTCCAGTCCATTATTTCTTTGTATGAGCAGCAAGCCATTCATAGAGTGTAACTTCTTTTCCATCCATTTCTACAGGCTCGCCGTCATAATCCGTCTTACAGAGGTTTTTCAGCGAATAGACCCAGGCAAAATGACCGATGTACGAATTGCCGAAATCCGGATCCTTAATTTCATCATATTTTGTAAAGTGCAGATCTTCTGCCCCTGCTTTAACAAGTCTCTGGTAAGTGGCATCTGCTGTCTTACTGATATCGACAACCGGATCAGATGCGCAGTGAACAAACCATGTCGGAATCTCTTTCAGTGTATTGATTTCATCATCAGAGATCCAGGCATCCTGATACGCTTCACAGACCGGGAAACAGGCCGCAAACATTTCAGGATACTCCATTGCCATTTTCAGCGTCATGAAACCGCCGTTCGAACAGCCGCCGATATAGATCCGGTCAGTATCAATACCCGGATGATCAGCGATGAATTTGTCAAGCAGTCCTTTCAGAGATTCTGTATATCTGCTTGTGCCATCTGATGTGTAGCTGCCGGATCCATCATCCATCCAGACTGTTTCACTCTGCGGCAGAAGAACATATGCACCGCCAAAAATATCCTGTACTTCATCACTGACAAAATTGGTTACCAGCATACCGCCTGTCACAAAACCGATATCCGTTCCACCGGATCCCGCCCCATGAAGCCATACGACCAGCGGATGTTTTTCATCACCTTCCGGTTCATAATAAGCATAGGGAACACTGACATCCCCAGCGAATGTATCTGTTTTGAATTTTTGTTCATCAGGATGATACACCTGATCCAGTTCAGTCCATGTACTGCCTGTCACTTTATCAGTAATGGTATAATTGCATTCTGCCCATGACTTTAACGTCTTTCCGAATGATTCAGGATCGGTGTAATACGGAGAAGCGATTGACATGGTCGCAGCAACAGCCATATTGATCGTTACATAAGCTCCATTGTCATCATTCTTTCCGGTCCCATCTGATCTGTACACGGCATTGATCACCCGGTTTCCTTCATCAAGAAGTTCGCCATTCTGATCATATCTTTCGACGTATACAGAATAATCATCTTCATCCACATGATCTTTGCGGTCCAAGAAATCAACCGGTACAATCACGCTGCTGTAATCAGAGCCCCAGCTGTAGACACGATCAATCAGAGAATACGCGGAATCTGAAGCAGACGCGGATGCGGCTGGTGAAGAAGCGGCCTGATTGGTCCCGGCTGTACATCCTGCCAGAGATAAAACAAGGGCTGCCGAAAAAACAGATACGAATAAATTTCTTCCTCTCTTTACTTTCATTGTCTGTAAACTCCTGATAATTGTTAAGCTACCGGCCAGTATCTCTAAGAGGATCATAGCATCGATCTCATCCCTTTTTTCTTTCGGAAAACGCATCATCATTTCATTGATTGCATTGGCGTATCCTTATGTTATCAGCTGTTTTCAGCTATACTTATTTCAGCGGTTCTGCATCAGACAGAGCCATTGCATTACTGTATCAGATACATCGTATTTCAGATTATGTCCATCATTCCCCATACAGCTGGGCTTTTCTTTCTGAGAAGCAGCTGAGTAACAGCGCTTCCATTTACAGCTATGAATACAAGACAAATAGAATGCTTTCTGCAGATCAGCGAAAATCTGAGCTTTGTCAGAACATCCGAAGAAATGTATATTTCGCAATCCACCGTCACAAGAGAAATTCAGACCCTGGAAGAGGAACTCGGTTTCAGGCTGTTCAGCCGTTCTTTGAAAACCGTCCAGTTAACCCCGCAGGGAAAGGAATTCAAAAAAGCAATCACCCCGCTGATCAACAGCCTGAATGTTGCCGTAACAAGAATCAAAAACGAAACTTCAGAATATGGTCCCAAGATCAAGCTTGGTTTCTTTCATATTGCCAGTCTACGCTTCATACCTTTTGCTCTGCATATTTTCCATGAACGGTACAGCAATGTATTTCTGGAAATACATCAGGGCACCCTGCGTGAACTTGAAACCCTGTATCGTACAGGTCAATTGGATATCATGTTTGCGGTCAGATGTATCATGCATCAGAAAGAAGAAGATCACATCCAGAACATCTATGATGGAACGGTCTGTGCTACCATCCCCATTACAAATCCTCTTTCTGCATATGAAAGCCTGACCCTGGATATGATCAATGGCTTTGATCTTCTGATTCTGAAGGATAACGCATCCGCAGACTGCTTCACTTCCTTTGAGAAAGAAATACAGAAGCGCTGTATGGACAGCAGAAGAATCATATGTACATCTACTGATGAACAGGAAGCGTATATGCGGGCAGGCATCGGCATCTCTATCTCTACAGGTTATTCTTTTATACCAAGCAGACAATACCGGCAGGTACCTGTTGAATCAGAACTTCTGACTGATCTGGATACCAATTATGCAGCCATGTGGCGCGAGAAGAAGGAAACAGGCTTTTACATTAAAGATCTCATGAATATCATGAATGATGTTTCTTCTGTTTACAATTCGCTGGATTCTCTTCAGCGCAGATATCAAAGATAGAAAAGCCGTATTTTTTTAAAGTGGTATCCGTATAAGCAGAACAGTAGTCAGCCGGACTTCTGTTCTGCTTACGGGTACCGCTTCAGAATTCTACAGCTTTTTCCTTACTCTGAATCTTACATACTGATAATTCTTTATTAGTTCGAATCATGATTTTCCGGCTTCTCTTGTTTATCCGTTTCTTATCTGTTTTGCTGAAATCTCCTTTTGCAAGCTATGAGGAAAAATGGAGTGGCCTCCATGCATTTTCTTACTATCTAAGCTGCTTTTCCAGTAATTTCCAAATAGTAAATTAGTTTATAAATATCCGTGCAGTGTATTGGTTTCTTCGTGCAGACAGCACAGAATTATGAAGCAGGCAGACGCGCTCTTTAAGAGCTCGGTATGAATCTCACAACTGCGTCCAGCATCTTCGTTCGTCAGTCTCTAAAAGAGGGAACGATTCCTTCTGAAATTCCCTTAAATCAGCCGAATCGCGAAACGCTCAATGCGCTAGGAGAAACAGACCGGATTGCAAAAGATGAGACCGTCAAGAGCTATTCTGATCTTGACGAGCTGTTCAAAGATCTAACACTCTCGCGCACAGGATCACATGACGATCTGCTGAACAAATAAAGAAGCTGCGGATGTCCGCAGCTTTTTTCCTATCTTCCAAAGTCTTTCAGAAGCTTTTCCATAGCTGGATCAAGCTTCTCTTCTTCATG
>ONSK01000304.1 GCA_900320455.1 uncultured Erysipelotrichaceae bacterium
GATATCCATGATTTCCCGTGCTTCCAGCGGACAGGACAAGTACAATTCCATTCTTGTGGCAGCCGCCATCTCTGCTTAATGATTATTTAAGATATCCTGATTGACCACCGGTCAGCCGGTGCTATAATGGATTCAAGGAGGTATTGAAAATGCCACAGGTAATCGCAGTTATTTTATGGGTCATTCTGATTATCGTTATTCTTGCACTGTTCTTCTCCTGCCTGCACATCGTGCCGCAGGAAAGCGCATATGTTATCGAACATCTCGGAAGGTATCACGCCACATGGGATGCCGGAATCCACTTCAAGGTGCCGGTTCTTGACAGAATCTCAAGAAAGGTTCTTCTGAAGGAACAGGTCGCAGACTTCGCCCCGCAGCCTGTTATCACAAAGGACAACGTCACAATGCAGATCGACTCTGTCGTATACTTCAAGGTCATGAATCCGCATGACTACGCATACGGTGTCGAGAATCCGATCATGGCAATGGAAAACCTGACGGCCACAACACTGAGAAACATCATCGGTGATATGGAGCTTGACGCAACACTGACAAGCCGTGAGGCAATCAACTCACAGATGCTGCAGACAATCGACCTTGCCACAGATCCGTGGGGCATCAAAGTTACACGTGTCGAGCTGAAGAACATCCAGCCGCCGGCAGCCATCCGTGAAGCGATGGAAAAGCAGATGAAGGCAGAACGTGAGAAGCGTGCAGCCATCCTCACAGCGGAAGGTGAAAAGCAGTCCATGATTCTGACAGCGGAAGGCCGCAAGGAATCCGCAGTCCTCGAAGCAGAAGCACAGAAGCAGGCAACGATCCTGGCAGCTGAAGCAGCCAAAGAAAAGGAAATCAAGGAAGCGGAAGGCCGCGCTGAAGCGATCCGTGCCATCCACGAAGCACAGGCTCAGGGTCTCAAGGCCATCAAGGAAGCAGGCGCTGATGACGCTGTCATCCGTCTGAAGTCCCTCGAAGCATTCCAGGCAGCCGCTGACGGCAAAGCCACAAAGATCATCATTCCGTCTGAGATTCAGGGTCTTGCAGGTCTTGCCCAGGGAATCGCGGAAAGTCTGAAAACTGAATAATGTTTGTTCTGATTCCCATGATCTGGGGATTCCTGGTAATCATGGCCGTCTTCAGTATGATCTCCGCAATAAAAGGCGGAAAGCCCGCAGGCAGAAACAGGCGCACACAGCGCCGCCCTGTGTCTGATGACGGACATGCGGTCAGCTTTGATCAGGACCTGACCTGTGAAACAAAATACGGTCATGACCACAGCACGCCGGGAGGAAGAAGATACATCGTTCACGAAGATCCCGAAGAAGGCTACGTTGTACTCAACGGTGTCAAACGGAAGATCAGAGACTGCAAATATCTGTAAAAGAAAGCATCAGGATCATGTAATCCTGATGCTTTCTTATTCTTCCCAGAGTCCTTTCGGAATCAGATAGTGATCTCTCAGATAGCAGCCGACACCGCCCTCTTCGCATTCCTGTTCCGTAACGTCGTCAGCGCAGTCCTTTGATTTCTGCGCTCCGTTGAGGAGGCATACGCCCCAGCCTGCCTGGATCATCATCGGATCATCGTTCTCATTGTCTCCGAAAGCGATGATATCCTTCATGTCGATGTGATTCATTTCGGCATAGCGGGCAAGGCCTGATCCCTTGTTGATGCTCTTTTCAATCATCTCAACCGTTCCCGGGAATGTTCCGACTGCCTGGAAGCGATCGCTCCATCTTTCGGCAATTCTCTGACGGATCATCTTTTCCACTTCCGGTGTTGTACGGAAGAGAATCTTGAAGCAGGGCTTTTTGCAGAAACCGTCGATATCGCCTGTATAGTCCTCAAAGACCCATCCGCGTCTCTTCATGGATTCGAACAGTTCTCCCTTGATATACATGGCGCCGTGGTTTCCGCCGCCTTCCACATTGACGGATACTTCATACGGTTCAATGATATCCATCATGTCTGTCAGGATTTCCTTCATTGTCTCCGGCTGCATCAGTTCCATATTCCAGAAATTGCCGTGCTCTTTGTCCCAGAGCTGGCCGCCGTTCATTCCCACCAGGAAATCAAACGGTCTGTCCATGTGCCAGAATTCCCACTGGGTATACAGTCTTTCGTTCAGTTCTCTTCCTGTCGCAAGGCCGATCTGCACACCGTGGTCCTGCAGGATGCGGAATGCCTTCTTTGTCACTTCCGGAAGATCACCGCCCTTGGCGCTCAGTGTCATGTCGATATCTGCCGCAACTGCCTTAATATTCTCTATCATATGTTTTTCTTCTCCATTATTTCAGCGTTCCTATTATTGAATGATTTCCGTCTTTGTACAAGAGGAATGCATGTATTTTCTTTCATTTCACGTATCATGCATGAAGGCTAAACCGTCAGTCTGAAAACAAGCAGGACAATGACGCCGGTCCAGAGGAGTACCGCAGGCGGAATGCCATACTGAAACAGACGGTGTCTTGTCTTGTGATGAAAGACACGCATGCCAAGCATTGCCCCGGGTGCGCCGGACAGCCATGCGCTCATCATCAGCGCGTTCTCCGGAATCCTCCGAGAATGACGCTTTGCCTTTGCCTTGTCGATGCCGAACATTGCAAAAGAGATTAGATTCATCATGGCGATATAGCCGAGAATCAGCTGAATGACTTCTTTTGACATACGGGAATTATATCGCATTGACTGCCCGCATGATACAATCTGTTTAGAAATAAGGAGTATCCGTATGACATCATTTCCGAACAATTTCCTGTGGGGAGCCTCCTCTTCCGCTTTCCAGATTGAAGGCGGCTGGGATGAGGACGGCAAAGGCATGACAGTTGCCGACTATAATTCCTTCAAGCGTTCCGACAGACAGGCAGATTCCAAAGTCGCCAGTGACTTCTACCATCACTGGAAAGAGGATATCGCACTGATGAAGGAACTCGGCATGAAAATCTACCGTTTCTCCATCAGCTGGGCAAGAATCATTCCCGATGGTGACGGAGACATCAATCCGAAAGGCATTCAGTTCTATCACGACGTCATTGACGCGCTGTGCGAAGCTGGCATTCAGCCGTTTGTGACGCTGTACCACTTTGACCTTCCCTATGCCCTTGTAAAGAAATACAACGGCTGGGAAGACAGAAGATGTGTATATGCGTTTGAGAAATACGCGAAGATCTGCTTTGCGGAATACGGTGCACAGGTGAAATACTGGCAGGTCATCAATGAACAGAACCTGATGATCAGAGTCGACGAAAGAATGAATATTGAAGAACCTGATGCCTGGAAGGCTGATCGGATGCGTGCACAGATGGATTATCATATGTTCCTGGCGCATGCCCTTGCGGTAAAGGCATGCCACGAGATCATTCCGGACGGAAAGATCGGTCCGGCTGTTTCTTCCACCTGCACATATCCTCTGACCAACAAACCGGAGGATGTCTGGGCAGCGAAGATGAATGATTATATGAAGACGGTCTACTGCCTGGATATGCATTACTACGGCGAATATTCCGGACTGTATATGCGGTATCTGAAGGAAAGAGATATCGTTCCTGAAATGAAGGAAGAAGACAGGGAAATCCTGAAATACGGCAGACCGGATTATATCGCTCTGAACTATTACAGAACGCTTTGTGCTTCTTATCTTCCGGCGGATGAAGAACATCCGGCAGGCATGCGTGTATACAGAGGCAATGAAGTTGACTTCGATCAGTACGGCTGCTGCAGAGATGAGAAGAATACAAATCTCAAAGCCAGTGAATACGGTGCCCAGATTGATCCGATGGGACTGCGCATTGTGCTCAACGACTACTGGGCAAGATATCATCTTCCCCTGCTCATTACCGAAAACGGACTGGGCATGGCAGATACGCTGACAGAAGACGGAAAGATCCATGATGACTACCGCATTGACTATCTGCGTGAACACGTGAAAGCATGCGCGCTTGCCATTGAGGACGGCGTTGAGCTGATGGGCTATTCCCCATGGTCATACTGCGATCTGCTTTCCTCCCACCAGGGATTCCGCAAGAGATACGGCTTTGTCTATATCAACCGTGAGGATATGAACCTGAAGGATCTGAAGAGAATCCCCAAGGACAGCTATTACTGGTATCAGAATGTGATCCGCACCAACGGTAAAGAATTATGACAGTAAAATTATTTCTGCAGGCATTGCTCAAATTTCTGGCAGGACTGATTCTGCTTCCCCTGTTATTGTTTGTTCCAGCCGGAACATGGAACTGGAAGGAAGCATGGATCTTTCTGATCGTTCTGTTTGTGCCGATGTTTCTTGCCGGCATTGTGATGATGTTCAAAAGTCCGGATCTTCTGGAAAAGCGGCTGAACATGAAAGAAAAAGAGAATGATCAGAAAGAAGTGATTGCTTCAAGCGGATGCATGTTTCTCGCCTCATTCATCACTGCCGGTCTCTGTTACAGAAAACAGCTGATGATCCTTCCCTCCTGGATATGCATTGCGGCCTGTGTTCTCTTCCTTGCCTCATATGCCATGTTTGCGGAAGTGCTGCGGGAAAATGCCTGGCTTTCAAGAACCGTGGAAGTGCAGGAAGGACAGAAGGTCGTCGATACCGGACTGTACGGCATCGTGCGCCATCCGATGTACTCCGCGACACTCTTCCTGTTTCTCTCAATGCCGCTGATTCTGAGGAGTCTGCCTGCCTTTGTAATCATGCTCGGATATCTGCCGATCATTCAGAAGCGCATGGACAATGAGGAAAAGGTTCTGGAAGAAGGTCTTGAAGGATACCGGGAATACATACAGAAAGTCAGATACAGAGTGATTCCTTATATCTGGTAGCCTTGGGGATATTCCCGAGGCTTTTCTATTTTGATGAAGAGGCTATAATGGAATGGCTGAAAAGGAGAAACCAATATGATTCTTGAACAGATTGATCCGAAGATCCTGGAACTGGCAAAACAGTCCGATCGGGATCTTGATGAAATCTATAAAAACATTGACAGTGTATGCCTGAAGAATTCCGACCGCATCCTGTCTGCCTTTATTGAAAACAATGTGTCCTATACGGACTTCGCGGATATCAACGGATACGGCAACTATGACACCGGAAGAGACAAGCTGGAAAGAATCTTCGCCACGGTGCTTGGATGCGAGGATGCCCTTGTGAGACCTCATATCATGAGCGGGACAAATGCGCTGTATCTCGCATTCTCCGCCCTTCTCAAATACGGCGATACGATGATTTCCCTGACCGGAACACCGTATGATTCCCTGCAGGAAATGATCGGACTGTACGGAGATTCCTCACAGTCATTAAAAGCGCACGGCGTGAAGTATGAACAGATTGATCTCGTCGACAATGAATTCGATGAGGAAGCGATTGTCAACCGTCTGAAGAGAAACGACGTGAAGCTGGTGGAAATCCAGCGTTCCAGAGGATACTCCTCAAGACTGTCATTGACAATCGAAAAGATTGAGCATCTGATCAGACGCATCCGTGAAGTCAACACGGACGTCATCATCATGGTTGACAACTGCTATGGCGAACTGGTGGAAGACAGGGAACCGGGACACGCAGGCGCGGATATCGTTGTCGGATCACTGATGAAGAATCTCGGCGGCGGTGTTGCCTCCACCGGCGGCTACGTTGCCGGCAGAAAAGATCTGATCGCGATGGTCGCGGACAGACTGACAGCACCTGGTCTCGGCAAGGAACAGGGTGCGAATTTCAACCTGAACAATTCCTTCTTCAAGGGACTCTTCATGGCACCGAGCGCTGTGCGCAGCGCATTGAAGACTGCCGTGTTCTCAGCATATATGATGGAAAAGCTCGGTTATCAGAATGTATCACCACGCTATGACGCATACAGAACAGACATCATCCAGACCGTGGAACTCGGTGACAAAGACAGCCTCGTTCTCTTTACCCAGGGGCTGCAGGAATCCTCACCGGTTGATTCCTTCGTCAAGGTGCTGCCGGCACCGATGCCCGGCTATCCCTTTGATGAAGTCATGGCCTGCGGTGCGTTCACCCAGGGCAGCACGATTGAGCTGAGCGCCGATGCGCCGGTCATTCCTCCGTATACGCTGTACATGCAGGGCGGACTCTCTCTCGAATACGGAAAGCTGTCTGTCATGCTGGCGCTGACCAAGGCAATGAAAAAGGAAGCTTAAACGCTTCCCATCTGTCCGCCGTCAATGCGGATCACTGTATTATTGATGTATGACGCTTCATCACTGACAAGAAATCTTACCAGACGGGCGACCTCTTCAGGCTGCCCGTATCTTTTTTTCAGAATCTTCTCAGTCTCCTGTTTCAGGAATTCCTCATCATATCCTTCCAGTTCTTTCTCTGTGCCGATAAAGCCCGGAGCAACGGCATTGACATTGACGTACGGGGCAAACTGCACTGCCAGATTGTGCGTCAGTGAGATCAGTGCCGCCTTTGAGGCGTCATAGTCAAAGCACATCGGATAGTATGTGTTGATGCCGTTGGTGGATGCGATGTTCACGATCTTTCCGGCTTCCCTGTCCATCATGGAACGGTATGCCCGCTTTGCGCAGCTGTAGGCGCCGACAACATTGACATCGAGGATCCTGCGGAATGTTTCCGCGTCTTTCCTTGAAAACAGATCCGGAGCGTCCAGCGCGGCATTGTTGATGAGGATGGATACATCGCCCAGCTCTGCCTCAATGGAGTCAAACATGCGGTCCACTTCCTCTTCTTTCGCAACGTCCGCCTGCACAGTCATGCACTGCACACCGTATTTTGAAATGATCTGTTCTTTCAGCTGTTCTGCCTTTTCCTGTGCCTGGTAGTAATGCACCGCGATGTCACACCCGCAGGATGCCAGTTCCATGGCAATGGCACTGCCGATGCCGCCGGAAGCGCCGGTAATCAGTACAGTCTCTTTCATGATTTGAAAAAA
>ONSK01000303.1 GCA_900320455.1 uncultured Erysipelotrichaceae bacterium
GACAACATTCACCTGGCAGGAAGCGGATTTGCCGTCAATCGTATTCTTGACGGTGATCACTGCGGAGCCTTCCTTGACAGCTGTCACCTTGCCGTCTGCGCTGACTGTAGCCACGGCGGTGTTGGAGCTTGTCCAGGCAAGATTGACGTTTTCTGCATCTGCCGGTACAAGCGATGCCTTCAGCTGGCTGCTTTTGCCGGGAAGAAGATTGATCACATCATCGCTGAGGGTGATCTTTTCAAGTACTTTCTTTGCCTTGACTGTCACTTTGCATGTATCCGTGAATCCGCCGTCGGCTGTTGTTCCGGTAATCACGGCTGTTCCTTCCCTGACACCGGTCACAACACCGTTACTGACGGTGGCGATTTCCGGATGATCAGACTTCCATTCAACTGTCTTGTTGGAAGCCGTAGCCGGTTTGATCGTATAGGTGATCGTCGCTGTCTGTTCAGGTTCGATCTTGATTTCTTCCTGATCAAATGTGATTGAACTGACTGCGTAAAGATCATCATTGACAGTCATATGAATCAGGATCTCTTCTGCCTGATCAGCTGTCTGAATGCGCAGATCTGCCGTACCGTTGTTTTTTGCCTCAAGGCCGATGCAGAGGGCATCCCCTTCCAGAGGCATACTGCCGGTTTCAATTACCGCATGTCTGACTTCTGATCCGGTGATATGCACGACTTCACCGTTGCTGCAGCCAAACAGGATATTCTTTGTCTGCTCGGGTTTTCCGTAATCCATGATCACCAGTTCCACTGTCTGGCCCTTCTTGGTGAACACACTGTCATCAATGGGATCATTGACCTGGATAAACAGACGTTCTGTTTCAATATCCGTGCCGATCGAGGCTTCAGTGGTTTTGCCTGCCGCAGAGATGCCGCAGGGTGCTATACACAGGACTGCCATCAGAAAAGCAATGACTGCTCTGAACATCATTTTCATAAAACACCTCCATTTACGTTCACATTGTAAGGAATAATACCTCAAATGAGAAGACTGTTTCAGAAAAGAGCAGACATTTGTCTGCCCTGTCTGTTACTGCTGATTGATATAGCGGCATGCCGCAAGGGCTGCTACGGCACCGTCTGCCGAAGCGGTTGTCAGCTGACGGATCTGCTTGGAGCGGCAGTCACCTGCCACAAAGATTCCCGGTGTCTTTGTCAGACACTGTTCATCGGAATCAAAATATCCCCAGTCGTTCAGCTGCACGAGATCTTTAAACGCGTCGTTTTCAGGAATCAGGCCGATCGCGACGAAGAGTCCGTCGCAGTCAATCTCCTGTTCTGTGCCATCGGTGCGGTTTCTGACAGTGACGCCTTTGAAGCCGTTTTCATCCTGGCGAAGCGCTGCGATCTGCACATTGGTGAAGCTGCGCACATTATCGCGGGCAAACAGGACTTCCTGCAGTTTTGCCTCACCGGTGAACACCGGCAGATCCTGCAGAATGATCACCTCGCTGCATTTTTCCGCAAGAAGGATGGCTTCCTGCAGAGCGGAGTTGCCGCCGCCGGCAACGCATACCTTTTTGCCTGCGTAGAAATCGCCGTCGCATACCGCGCAGAAGGAGATGCCTTCGCCGACCAGTTCCTCTTCACCTTCGAGTCCAAGCATTCTGTGCTTGACGCCTGTTGCGAGAATCACTGTTTTTCCGGTATGTGATGTGCCCTCTTCTGTCTTCACGATTTTCAGACTGCCGTCGCATTCGACGGATGTTACTGTTTCGATTTCGAATTCAGCTCCCTGGGCAATGATCTGGTCAAAGAGCTTGTCCGCGAATTCATTGCCGCTCATGACGGGAATGCCGGGATAGTTTTCCACACGCGGTGAATGCGTGATCTGTCCGCCGAATCCGTTTTTTTCAATGATCAGCACGGTTTTGCCGTTGCGCAGCGCATAGAGCGCCGCTGTCATGCCGGCAGGTCCGCCGCCGACCACGATTACGTCGTAGAGAGCCATCATCAGCTCCTCATCAGCCAGCCTTTGATGTCGGAAACACCGCGGTATTTTTCAAAGCTTCCGCCCTCATTGACGACGAGTGTCGGAGCCTGTTTGATGCCGTACTTTTCAACGAGCTCACGCTCTTCGTTCGCATTGAGCACTGTGTAGTCAACACCGGCCTTGTCAAGAAGCGCAGCCGCTGCCTTGCAGTTCGGGCATGTCGGTGTCTTGAACAGCAGGATACTGGAATTTGTTTCTTTTGTGTCTGCTTTTGTCTCAGAGACGGATACAACCAGTGCTTCCGGCTGATCCTCAACGGAGACCGCGTTCTTTTCTTCCTGGAAATCCGTTACCGGACGGGAAGCGAGTCCTTCAACTCTGTATGTTCTTCTGTCCTTGAATTCCTGCGCCTTGCCGGCGTTCCAGTTCTTAACCGGACGGTAGTAGCCGGTGATACGGGAATAGACTTCTGTATCAGCGCCGCACTTCGGGCATGTCCAGACTTCACCTCTGATATATCCGTCGTTCGGACATACGGAATATGTCGGGGACATTGTGTAATACGGCAGCTTGTAGTTCTCCGCGATCTTGCGCACCAGTGTGGCAGCGCTCTTCCAGTCGCTCAGCCTCTCGCCGAGGAATGCGTGGAAGACTGTGCCGGATGTATACAGTGTCTGCAGGTTGTCCTGAACATCCAGGGCACTGAAGATATCGTCTGTATAGCCTACCGGCAGATGAGAGCTGTTTGTGTAGTACGGTGTGCCGTTCATATTGGCTGTGATGATATCAGGATACTTTTCCTTGTCATGCTTTGCCAGTCTGTAGGATGTGCTTTCGGCAGGTGTTGCCTCGAGGTTGTACAGATCACCGTACTCTTCCTGATAGTCGGACAGTCTTTCTCTCATGTGGTTGAGAACTTCAGCCGCGAAGTCCTGTGTTGCCTTGTGTGTCAGATCCTGTTTCAGCCAGTTCGCGTTCAGACCGGCTTCATTCATACCGACAAGTCCGATGGTGGAGAAGTGGTTGTTGAATGTTCCCAGGTATCTCTTTGTATACGGATACAGTCCGGCATCGAGCAGCTTTGTGATGACCTGTCTCTTTGTCTTCAGGCTTCTTGCGGAGATGTCCATGATCTTGTCCAGTCTCTTGTAGAAGTCTGCCTTGTCCTTTGCGAGATATGCGATTCTCGGCAGGTTGATTGTGACAACGCCGACAGAACCTGTGCTTTCGCCGCTTCCGAAGAAGCCGCCGCTCTTCTTTCTGAGTTCTCTGAGGTCGAGTCTCAGACGGCAGCACATGGAACGGACATCAGACGGTTCCATATCGCTGTTGATGTAGTTGGAGAAGTACGGTGTGCCGTATTTCGCTGTCATCTCAAACAGGAGTCTGTTGTTCTCCGTTTCACTCCAGTCAAAGTCTTTTGTGATGGAATATGTCGGAATCGGATACTGGAATCCTCTGCCGTTGGCATCGCCTTCGATCATCGTTTCGATGAAGGCCTTGTTGATCATATCCATTTCCTTCTTGCAGTCCTTGTACATGAAGTCCATTTCCTTGCCGCCGACAATTGCCGGGAGGTTGGCGAGGTCATTCGGTACAGTCCAGTCAAGAGTGACGTTTGTGAACGGTGCCTGTGTTCCCCATCTGGAAGGTGTGTTGACGCCATAGATGAAGGACTGGATGCACTGCTTCACTTCCGCGTAATCGAGGTTGTCGACTTTGACAAACGGTGCGAGATAGGTATCAAAGCTGGAGAATGCCTGTGCACCTGCCCATTCATTCTGCATGATGCCGAGGAAGTTGACCATCTGGTTGCACAGTGTGGACAGATGCTTCGCCGGTGCGCTTGTGATCTTGCCGACGATGCCGCCGAGACCTTCCTGGATCAGCTGCTTCAGGGACCAGCCTGCGCAGTATCCTGTTAACATGCTCAGATCATGGATATGAATATCA
>ONSK01000302.1 GCA_900320455.1 uncultured Erysipelotrichaceae bacterium
ACATAGTTGAACTGGATCTGAACGATTTCCACTTCCGGATATTCCGTCAGGATCTGATCAAGAACAGATGCCTTGTCATGGAATGAAATACCGACATGCTTTACCTTTCCTTCCTTCTTCAGCTCGAACGCTGTCTCATAAGCACGGCACTTTTTGTACTTCGGGAATACCTGAGCGTTCTGGGCGTGCATCAGATAGAAGTCAAAGTAATCAACACCGCAGGCTTCCAGCTGAGATTCAAACAGCGGACGGATATCTTCCTCTTTGTTGAAATAGCTGCCTGTCAGCTTGTCTGTCAGGATGTACTTCTCACGGGGATATCTGGATGTCAGTGCTTCCTTTAAGGCAAGCTCACTCTTTCCTCTGATATAGCCGTGCGCGGTGTCAAAGTAGTTGAAGCCGTGGTCAATGAAGTAATCGACCATCTGTTTTGTCTGTTCGATGTCAACCTCTTCCCCGTTCATCGGAAGACGCATGCATCCGAAGCCGAATTTCTTCTGAATAAATTCAAACTGTTCCATCACATTTCGTCATCTTTCTATAAGCTGCTGATCCATCTGTTCAGCTGTGCTTCCGGTGTTTTCAGCTCACTGCCGCCGTCACTGTCAAAGAGCACTTCAAAGGGATGTTCAATGACTGCACCGGGGCATGCCTTCTTCATATCCTCAATGACTGTTCCCGGCCAGCCGGCATTTGTCATAAACGGAACAACTGTCTTTCCCGTAAAATCATTGTTCTTCAGGAATGACAGCACTGCCGGTGCCATTGTGTACCACCATGTCGGCGTACCGACGATGATCCTGTCATAGTCTCTGACATTGTATGGAATTTCCTTCAGCTGAGGCATATAGCCTGTTTCCGTTTCCTTCTTTCCCTGATCGGAAGCTTTGCGGTATTCGGAAGGATACGGCACAGCTGTATCAATCGCGCAGATATCTCCGCCGGTGTGTTCATGAATCATTTCGGCAATTCTCCTCGTGTTGCCGTTATGCCATGAATAATACACAATCAATGTTTTCATAATCTTCTCTCCTATAATACATTTTAGAGAAAATCCCGCTCCGGAACAATCGTGAAGTATGATTGAACCCATTAGAAAAACTGATGAAAAAAACTGCCGGTCATCCCAGCAGTTCATCCAGTGTCTTTCCATAAGAGGGCAGAAATTCTTCCATGAAATCAATCAGAGCAGGAATTTCCTCTTTCATATCATTGATGGATTTCAATGTGGAGACCGCGGCATTTCTGAATTCCGTATTGCCGGCGCTCTCCTCTTCCATGCACTTGATCAGTGCCGACAGCTTGTCAGCCGCTTTGACATATCTGTGCATCCGCTTCTGTCTGTCCGTATCATCAGAGTAGACCTCTTCATAATAGGATCTGAGATCTTCCGGCAGCTGGTTCAGCAGCTGTTCCTCGGCTCTTTTTTCCACCTGCTTGTACGCATCCTTGATATTCTCATTGAGATATTTGACAGGTGTCGGCATATCGCCGGTGATGATCTCGCTGCAGTCATGGAACAGTGCCATGACGGCTGTGTGATCCGCATCGATGTCTTCGTGGTATCTGACCTTTGCGATGATGCACAGGGCATGGGCGATCATTGCGACATCCATGGAATGCTCACTCAGATTCTCTGTCCGGGAATTGCGCATCAGTGCCCACCGGTCGATGTATTTCATACGCGAAACGATCGCGAAAAAGTGATGTTCTTTCATGGCTTCTCCTATTTCAAAAACTTTCTCAGTTCCTCTTCACTCACTTCCGGCAGCACCTTCTTCAGATGCTTCAGGATTCTTCTGTACGATTCTTCCGGTGTTCTTTTGTATACCCTGTTTGTGAAATACTTGCCGAAGAATTCTTCCGGTGTGGCGTATCTTGCGATGCCCCAGCCGTAGAAGTTTCCGTTCTTGTCCAGTTCGTATTCAAAGTCTGTTGTTGTGACGTAGCACATCATCTGGAGTTTTGTGATGGACGTATCGAAGCCTTTTCTCGGTTCCCACTGGTCAGGTCCCTTTGCCTTCGGCTTGATATAGCCGCCGATTGCCTTGGCATCCTTGGAAAGAACGGAATGTCTGGAAGCGATGATATTGTACAGATACTGTTCGCTGTATTTGGCAAGACCGTCCTCAAACCTGGCATCGAAGTCATAGCCGTCTCTTCTATAGTTGGCAAAATCAGGAAACAGTTCCTTCGTGATGAATGCCGCCTTGCCATGGAAGAATTTTCCGTATGCGCATCTTGTCTCCTGGATCACAGGTCCCTTCCAGTCCCAGACACCCGGTTCATCGCCGAAATACACTTTCGGATCGCACATTTCCTCAATGGAATACCCGGCAATGCTGTGGGAGAAGAACGGCAGGATGCCGTATTCCCTGACTGCCTCTTCCATGTCTTCTTTTGTTCTGATTCTGTATCCGCGCATTGTTTTGTTTTCTCCGCAGTCATTATACAATGAAAGCATGTTAATACAGGAAATATTGAAAGACCAGAATGATTTCTCGCAGTCCGAGAAACAGATCGCTGATTACTTTCTCAGAGAAAAAGACAAAATCAGGAAACAGGGCATCCGCACCATTTCAAAGAACTGCTACGCGGCAGCTTCCTCTGTCGTCAGATTCTGCCAGAAGATCGGCTTTGCGGGGCTCGATGAATTCAAAGAGGAATATCTTCAGGAACTTGACTATTACGCGAAGCATTTCCAGGACATCGATCCCAACAGACCTTTTGAAAAGGATGACGATGAACTCGCGGCTGCCGGAAAGATCGCGGCGCTGTATCACGAGACCGTCCAGGATACGCTGTCTCTGCTGGATGCGGATACATTGAAGAAGGCAGCCACGATTCTTGACAAGGAGACCGTCTACATCCTGACGCTTTCCTCAACAGTCGGCATCTGCAAATCCTTCCGGGAAAAGATGATGAAGATCGGAAGACGCGTCATCATCCTGGAGGACAGACGCGGCATGGAATATGAGATCATCAATGCCGATAAGAAGAACAGCGCATTTCTCTTTCTTTCCTATACCGGAGAATCAGAACAGATCGTCGCCTATGCCTCGGAAGCCGTCAAAGCAGGCATGTCATGCGCCGCTGTGACTTCCTACGGCATCAACCGCCTTTCGGAAATCATCCCCTGCTCGATCCGTGTTTCCTCCAAGGAAAAGCTGGTGTCCAGCCTCGGCAGTTTCAGCTTCTCCATTTCCACGCTGTATATCCTCGATGTTCTCTACGCTGAGCTCTTCCGTCTTGACTATGACAGAAACAGACAGCGCAAAAAGGCAGCCTCACAGCGGGAAAGCAGTCCCTTCTATATTTCCAAAGGAAGAAAATCAAGCAATTCATCTTTGAACGAATAAGGAACACTGTTCCTTATTTTTTTTATTTTTTACGGAACACTGCGGAACAGAGTACCATTTTTAAGGCATGCAATTGTTGTCATCTGAAGAAGCCGATATAATGAAACTGCCAATTAAAGGAAAGGAAAAGACAATGGAAAAGAAACCCGTAAAGATCGTTACAATCGGCGGCGGAAGCAGCTACACACCGGAACTGATGGAAGGCTTCATCAAGCGCTATGATGAACTTCCCATTAAAGAAATCTGGCTCTGCGATGTCGAAGCAGGAAGAGAAAAGCTCGAGATCGTAGGCGCCATGGCCCAGAGAATGTGGGACGCGACACCGTATGGCGTCAAAGTGCATCTGACACTGGACCGCAGAGAAGCTCTGCCCGGTGCTGACTTCGTCACAACACAGTTCCGTGTCGGACTTCTGGATGCCCGCATCAAGGACGAAAGAATCCCCAGCTACTACGGCATGCTCGGCCAGGAAACAAACGGTGCCGGCGGCATGTTCAAGGCATTCCGCACCATCCCTGTCATTCTCGGTATCATCGAAGACATGAAGGAA
>ONSK01000301.1 GCA_900320455.1 uncultured Erysipelotrichaceae bacterium
GGTGCGATTGTTCTGAATGCCGGAATATAGATCGTTGTTGCTGATTCAGAAAATGAGCTGTGCACATAGAATCTGATATAGATTGCCAGAAGATATGCCGCATTAACTGCGATGACGTCAAAGACAAGGAATGCAAGTTTGGATCCGTATCTTTTCAGTATCTTGTTTCTACTCTGTTCATTTGACATAGAAAACCTCCCATGATCAGAATATTGTAAAAATAGAAAGAGCAGTGATTTCTCACTGCTCTCATGTTACATTTTTGATTTGATGCTTTAATTACTTCCACTTAACAGCGTACCAGCCGATCTTCTCGTCTTTCCAGCCAAGTCCGATCAGCACATCTTTTTCATGAGTGTCCGCTGTGTAGTTGTGGTTTCTCGCAATTTCGTTCGGATTGTACTGACGATAAACCGGTGTTCTCTGCTCTGTATCGCTGAACCAGCCGATGTTTTCATATTTCCAGCCAGCCTTTACAAGGAAATCCTTTTCTTTTGCGTCTGTTGTGTAGTGATGCTCACCGCCATTGTTCGGGTTGTATACACGGTAAACAGGTGCACCCTTTGTCGGAGCATACCAGCCAATGCCTTCATTGTTCCAGCCAATTTCATCGAGATAGTTTGCTTCATTCTTGTCCGTTGTGTAGTGATGCTCACCGCTGTACGGGTTGTATACACGGTAAACAGGAATGGAGTCTGCAGCCCAATCAGTTTCACCCGGCTGCAGTGTGAAGATATAAGCTGCTTTTGCCGGATCAAGAGTAACAGATGTACCCTGGTCAATGACTTTTCCGTCCTTGCCCAGAACAACAATGTATGTAGCCTTCGGATCGAAATCAGTCGGAGAAACTGTTCTCGGAGCAGCTTCTTTTCCGCCGACAACTTCCAGTTCAGCAACATAAGAAACGACTGCTGAATCGCCGGCTCCCAGTTCTCCGACGACCGCTTCAGCTTCCTTGACTGTCATTCCTTCTTTGATGCCTGCAGCCTCATCTACCTCTTTCGGAACGATTGTTCCGGAAGGAGATGGGTTAGCCGCATTAACCGGCAGAGGTGTGCAGAGTGTAATTGCGAGAGCCGCAACTACTGCTGTAAATAATCCCTTTTTCATAAACGTCTTTCCCTCCATTTTTGTCAAAATGTTTGAAATGTAACAAAAATATCTTATCACAAATAACAATTAATGTACGAAATACTTATTTTAAACGTGTACAAACTACTCTTTTTTGCCATATTGGCCATATTGTCCATATCCATAGGCTCCATAACGGTAGTAATAACCGTATGCGGAACCCTTTCTGGAAGTGTCTACTCTGTTCAGTACAATGCCTAATAACGGTGTTTCTGTTCTCTTTAAGGATGTGATCGTATCATTGACCAGCTTCCTGGATGTGGAATTGCTTGCGACAACAAGCAGTGAACCATCACAGTACTTGGTAATATTCAAAGCATCCGCAACGCTGTTTAACGGCGGTGTGTCAATGATCACATAATCGAAGTTTTCCTTGCATGCATTGACAAGGCTTCTGAAGTGATCGCTTTCCAAAAGAATCGTAGGATCAATGACGTTGGTGGATACCGGAATGATGAACCCGTTAGGTACATCTGTCTGGTATACCACTTCATTGAGTCCTAACTTGCCTGAAAGGAAGTGTTCAATACCGACAAGACCATCTTCTGATCTGAAACCGTAACGGTTTCTGATTTCAGAGTTTCTGATATCAGCATCAATGAATACTGTTCTGTTACCAACAGAAGCGATATTTCTCCATAATGACATGGATACAAAGCTCTTTCCTTCATTCGGAACAGAGGATGTGATCATGATTGTCTTGATGGAATCACCGGCAAAGCCGAGATTGATTCTGAGCTGGTTGATGGACTCCTGTACATCAAAGGGAAGCTCAGGTTTCTTCGTCATGGTAATCTTTTTCATTTCTTCGTACCTGTGCCTTTCTTCTTTGATGAATTCTTTTTCTTGGAATTGGACTTCTTGATCTTGTGGTTGAAAGAACCGAGGTTCCCTTCGGGAATGACAGCCAGCGGCTGCATACCCAGATACTTCTGGGCATCATCCGGTGTGA
>ONSK01000296.1 GCA_900320455.1 uncultured Erysipelotrichaceae bacterium
ACCAATCCTAATCTCACAATGTGCTTGCGCAATTGTGAAAGAAACAAACATTTTAACTTAAACTGACATTTTCAAAAAACTTTAACAGCTTTATCAGTATATTGACATTTTTTTCAGTAACTGTATTTGTTTCTCAGCTATTGAAAAAGATCTGCGAGACTGAACAGAAGAGTATTCACTGCAGGCGTGAATGACTGGCAGCCATCTTCAAGTGACTGTATAATTTTCATGGATTTGTTATGGGGAGGATACGAAAACATGGATTACAGAAAGCTTATGTGTGCTGCGCTGTGCGCTGTGATTGCCGGCTGCAGTAATTCTTCTTCAGCTGCCGGTCCGTCTGCGACACCTGAGCCGGAGCCGACAGTCGAGACGACACCTGTGCCGACGCCTGCGCCAACGCCGACGCCGACACCCGAGCCGAAGAGTTTCCTGGAGGAACAGCAGATTCAGATTACACCGCAGGGTAAATTTGAATATACAGCCTGGGCGGAAAAAGGGACTTTCCCGATGCATGCCTCATGCACAATCAGAGAAGAACCCGCGGAAACGGAAGGATACAAGAGAGTCATTGCCACGATTATCTATGATGTTACAGACACTGCCGGCGGTCTGATCCGGACCAGGGAGTTTCCTTTTGACCGCTATACAGGTATCTGCTTTGACGCGACAAATGAACTTCCGGATACGCTTCAGGCAGGCGAATCAAATCTGATTGAAACAGGACGTACTGTTGAATATGAAGGCAAAGAGTATCAGGTTGCGTATGCATACAAAGGAACAAATAACTGGCCTCAGCTTGTTGTGGAACTGACCGTCCTGTGCCCGCAGGAGTATGATGGAACAGTATTCGTTGTGAGGTATGCGGACGATAAGTCAAACGAGGAGGATACCGCGTTTGACTGGGTTCCTGTTCATACGATCGATGAACTTCCGTATTACAACAAAGTTGATACATTCTATTTTACGGAGTCAAATCAATAGTTTAAAAAGGATGCGTACGCAGAAACAGTGCCCAAAAGCAGCATATTGCGGCATCTTTCAGGGAAAACGGAAAGAAATCTGTTGACATCCGTATCATAAACAAGTAGTATTTCATGTGTTATCAAATACCATAGACAGTAACGGCGGAAGCTTAATGATGTTACCGAGGTAGATGAAAGTTATATCAGAATGACTTTTTTCAGACCCTCGCATTCCGCGTGGGTCTTTCTATATATGTGTATGCGATAACAAGAAAAGGAAGGTGAAGGAATGAACCAGAAAATTTTAGATGCAAAGCAGAATGTCATCTCTGAGATTCAGGGTAAGTTCACAGATTCCTCATCCACCGTTGTCGCTGAGTATCGCGGCTTATCAGTAGCTGAGATCACTGAGCTCCGCAGAGCGCTCCGTGCCGAAGGCGTAGAAATGAAGATTTACAAGAATACGCTGGCATGCAGAGCTGCTGACGCTGCAGGCTTTGAAGATCTGAAGGAAGCACTGACTGGCCCGAACGCACTGGCATTCGGCAGCGATGAAACATCCGCAGCCCGCATCATGGCAAAGTTTGCCAAGAAGCACAAGGCACTTGTTCTCAAGGGCGGAATTGTTGAAGGAAAAGTTGTGAATGCGGAAATGATCAATGAACTGTCCGCACTGCCTGGCAGAGAAGGCATGCTCAGTATGCTGTTAAGCGTGCTGACCGCACCGGTATCTTCATTCGCACGCGCAGTGAATGCTGTTGCGGAAGCAAAAGGCGGCGCACCTGCCGCAGAAGAAAAGGCTGCTGAGGAAGCAGCTGCCTAAGGAAGAGGAGGAAAATAATCCATGGCAAAGTTAACACAGGAAGAAATTCTGACATATCTTGATGAAGCTACAATTCTTGAACTCAATGAACTCGTAAAGGCAATCGAGGAGAAGTACGGTGTTTCCGCTGCTGCTCCTGTTGCAATGGCTGCTGCTCCGGCTGAAGAAGCTGCACCTCAGGGACCGACAAGCGTTACAGTTATGCTGACAGCTATTGGTGATTCCAAGGTCGGCGTTATCAAGGTCGTCAAGGAAATCACAGGTCTCGGACTTGTTGACGCTAAGAAGCTCGTTGACGCTCTGCCGGCAGAGATCAAGAAGGACGTCGCTACTGATGAAGCTGAAAAGATCAAGGCTCAGCTCACAGATGCAGGCGCTACTGTTGAATTCAAATAATCACTGCTCAACTGCACGAAAAACGGAAAGCCGACATCACATCGGCTTTTCGGCTCTTGAAAGGATGTGGTTTTACGGCACACTACTTTACCGATAACCGCAATCTCTCTGAAAACCGGAAGGAACATTCTTTCCGGTTTTCGGGGCATGTGTTTACTTTCGTGACAGATAACGGCGTATTCTCGAAGGGCGGTGTCGACAGCGGAACAGAGATTCTGCTTGAGGCGTGCGTTAAAGAGAATATCCATGGAAATGTACTTGATCTCGGATGCGGATACGGTGTTGTAGGGACAGTGATCAAAACACTTTTTCCCGCCTGCCGCGTTATCAGCACGGACGTCAATCCGCGTGCTGCTGAGCTGGCGGAGATCAACAGCCAGGCTAACCGCGCTCCCTGTGAAGTTTATGTTTCCGATGGATTTGAAAAGATTGAAGATGTTTTTGATTCGGTGATCACCAATCCTCCCATCAGGGCAGGAAAGGCTGTCATCTACCGGATGTTTGAAGATGCGTTCACGCATATGAGACGGGGAGGATCGCTCTATGCCGTGATTCGCAGAAAACAAGGCGCTGAAAGCGCACTCAGGAAACTTGAAGAGATCTTTCAAAACTGTGATGTGATATCCCGTGATAAGGGATATTGGGTGCTGAAAAGCACAAAATTGACGGATTGAATCTGCGATGTTATTATTATAAATTGCAGAAGAGTCGAATAGGGTAAGGGGTTTTTATGCCCTTTTTGGCGTCTATAACGATGCAGACGAAAGGATGGTATACATGGAAGAAAAGCAGACATACCACGTTGTGCATTATGGCAACAAAGCAGTAAGAAGAGATTACTCCAAAGTCAGCAGCGGACTGGATCTGCCGGATCTGGTAGAAATTCAGACTGCCGCTTTTGAGTGGTTTCTGAAAGACGGAATCAAGGAAGTGTTTGAGGATATTTATCCGATCTCAAACTATGCCGGAAATATCCGTCTGAAGTTCCTGGACTATGAGTTCGGTGAACCCAAATACTCCATCAGCGAGTGCAAGTACAGAGAAGTCAACTACTGTGCGCCGCTGAAAGCAAAGATGGAGCTTGAGGTCATGGACACCGAAACCGGTGAAGTCATGACCAAGTGGGAAGAAGTCTTCCTCGGAGACTTCCCTCTGATGACACCTACCGGAACATTTATTATCAATGGTGCGGAGCGTGTTATCGTTTCCCAGATCGTACGTTCTCCAGGCGCATATTTCGACGTTGTAACGGAAGAGCGCACAGGCCGTGAAACGTACACATGTGAACTGATCCCCAGCCGCGGCACATGGCTCGAATTCATGAGCGACGACAAGAAAGCTGCCCTCGGCAGAATTCTGAACGTCTCCATTGACCGCAGAAGGAAGATCCTCAGCACGATTCTCTTCAAGGCCATCGGCATGTCCCTCAATCCGCTCAAGGGTGAGGACTGCTTCGATACAACAGCGATGAAGAAATTCCTGAAAGCCATGGACTTTGAGGTTTTTGATGATGTCGTTGTTCCTGAGGAAGAGCGTGAGTTCCAGAATGATTACATGCTGCTGTATACATCTGTATTCGGCAACTACGAAGAAGTGAAAAACACGCTGGCTGCTGACAAGACAAAGAAGACATCTGATGCTCTTCTGATGGTTTATGAAAACCAGAGAGCTGATGAAATTGCGACAATCGAAGGTGCCCTGACTCTGATGGACGCGAAGTTCTTCGATTACAGGCGTTATGACCTGACAAAGGCAGGACGCTACAAGACTCGCAAGAAGCTCAATATTCTTGACAGAATGGAAGGCCACGCACTGAAGGAAGACCTGGTCGGCGCTGAAGGCAAGGTTATCTTCAAGAAGGGCGTGAAGATCGACAAGGATGCGCGCAATGCTCTGAGAGACGAAGTCAACAAGGGTATTGAATGCCGTGCTCTGCCGTTCGTGCATCAGTTCTCTCATCCGACAGCAGCTGCTGTTGATACATCATGGAAGAAGGCACTCGTCGGACGTGTCCTCGCCAATGACGTTGACGGTGAGAATGTACACCTCGAAATGGGCACGGTCCTGACTGAGGATGACATCAAGGCCGCAGCGAAAGAATTCGACAAGATCACTGTTTACACAGGCATTATCGGCCAGGAAGTCAAGGTCAATAACGACAATGTGAATGCAGTGCTGAACTATGGTTCAAGAATGTACGCCATCGGCAGAATCACTGAAAACGGTGAGGATATGCTGGATGAAAACGGCGATCTCCTGCTTGAGAGATACATTCCGGAAGCACCGGTTTCCAAACTGACTGCAGCGAATGAGGAACTGGTTGTCTCCAGAGCCACAAAGATAAAAGATGTTTCCGTATGGCTGATCGGTGCCTGCGTTCAGGAAATCTATGTCCTGGATGAAGACGGAAACCCTGTCAAGCTGATTGGTATTGATCCGCTCAATGACAAGCATACGATCACAATGAGCGATATGTATGCACTGTACAACTATGAGCTGACAATGCTCGACGGTATCGGTTCCACTGATGATATCGATATGCTCGGCAACAGACGTATCCGTACAGTCGGCGAACTGATCCAGAACCAGTTCCGTATCGGTCTTTCCCGTATGGAAAGAGTCGTCAAGGAA
>ONSK01000295.1 GCA_900320455.1 uncultured Erysipelotrichaceae bacterium
GATACCCAAAGGCTCCTATGGACGGCGTCCTCTTCGCTCGGAGATAGAAACGGTCATCTTCTTCCGTGATCCGCTTCAGGATCCTGGCAGGAACACCGGCAGAAACCGTCATCGGCTCCACGTCTTTCGTGACAACGCTTCTGGCCGCGATGACCGCATTGTCGCCGATTGTCACACCGGCGACAATGACCGCGTTCGCACCGATCCACACATTGTTTCCGATATGCACCGGCCTGTTGTACTGCAGGCCGTTTTTCCTGAGACTTCCTGAAAGCGGATGTTCGGCAGTGGTGACAGTGACATTCGGTCCGAAGAGCGTATTGTCTCCGATATATACATCCGCATCATCCACAAATGTGCATCCGGAATTGAAATATACATTCTTTCCGACATGTACGTTCTTCAGTCCCCAGTTGGCATATACCGGCGGCGTGATGGTGAGATTCTCACCGTATGTTCCCATGAATTCCCGCAGGATTTCCTGCCGTTTCCGGTATCCTTCTTCCGTATTGTCTGTCCGGTTGAATTCAGTCAGTTTCTGTACAAGCGACCGCTGGTATGCGAGCAGTTCCTCATCCATGCTGTTGTACAGTTTACCGCTGTTCAGCAGCTCCTTGTATGCCTTCAGCTTTTCTTCCGTCATATGCTCTCCTCAGAACAGATCCGGTGAAATGAACAGTGTTACCAGTTCAGCGGGTCTGTCTTTTTCATCATAGCCCCAGAAGACACTGTAGAAGCCGTCTCCGAAGCCGGTGGCTGCCATGACCATTTCATATTCCGTATCCGGGATGGTATAGCGGATAAAGTCGCCGCCTTCTCTCTGCAGATCCGGATACTGTTCATAGCTTTGGGCAAAGAGCTCTGCCAGATGATCATCGTAGAAGTTCCCATCCGGATGTTCTTCATGCCAGCGGTCATTGTATTCCCGGTAGGCTTCCGCTGTTCTTTCATCGCAGAATGCGGCCATGCCGGCATCCACGCCGAAACCGCTGAACGCGTCTTTGCGGAATCCGTCCTTGTACATATACGCATCCGCCATCCTGTATGAAACAGGTGTTTCTTCAGTAATTTTCATCTTCATGCCGGCAATTCTGGTGCCAAGCAGTTCCGTTTTGACGGAAGAGATCGTTACCGGATATTTTCCGGCGGGAATGATCTGTTTCAGATATGTCACATAATCCGTTCCAAGATAACAGATCGGATCGGAAACGATGATCGAGCCTGTCGGGAAACGGACATCTTCAAATGTAAACAGCTGAACCTTCTCAGGATCAAAGACTCTGTTTACGGTTTCCGGGGTGACAGATTCCTGACCGATGAATTCGAGATTCTTCTCAAAGGCTCCCCGGGAAGCCTGTCTTCCCGCGATCTGTTTCTGTGTTTCTTCAATGATGTTCCGCATTTCATCTTCGCTGATGCCTCTGAGCAGAACATACGGATCACGCAGTTCCTGCACGTATGCGGAAAGCGCGTGAATGCATGAATAGAACGGCAGATCGGCGATGACATTTCCTCTTGCGACAAAGCACAGGCGGAAATCATCTGCGTCTTCTCCCTTGATTTTGTACATGCGCTTCGGGTCCTGGGGAAGCACGGTATCTGTTTCCGCGCTTAACGCGATGGAAAGAATTGTCTGTCCTTCCTCATTCTGATAGCCATGGGGTTCGGCGTGATACGCCCCTTCCCACACATCTTTCGGTTTTGATCTGAATCTGTCGAAGAATCCCATTGGTAAGCCTCCTGTGCTATTTTCTGTATGTTTCAAAGTGAATGGCAATGTCTTTGACATCTTCCGGAAGTCTCTTTAAAGCTTCTTCTTTGAATGTCTCCGGCATGCCGTAATAAGCCTCGGCGATACCGCCTGCCATTGCCGCGATGGTATCACTGTCGCCTCCAAGCGCGATTGCCCTGCGGATCACATCCTCGTAGTCATTTCCTTCCAGGAAGGCAATGATTGCCTCAGGAACGGATTTCTGGCAGATCTCATAGAAGGCATAGGTCGGACGGATCTCATCCAGTGTACGGTTCAGATCGTAATCAAATGTTTCCGCGATATATGCCTTGATTTCTTCCTTTGTATGCTTTGTACGGGCAAGGAAGATCGCTGACGCGATTGCCTGGGCACCCTTGATTCCTTCCGGATGGTTGTGGGTGACACATGCGCTCAGTTCTGCCGCATGGAGGGTTTCTTCCAGTGTATCATACATCCAGCCGGCAGCTGAAACGCGCATACCGCTTCCGTTGCCGAAGCTGTTGTACGGTTCAGGCTGTTCTGCCTGAAGCCAGTAATAAAATCTTCCGCCGTACCCGGCATCCGGATGCAGGTGTCCGATTCTCTGCATCTCTTTCACCAGCGCCTTTTTGATCGTTTCATCATCCATGCCGTAGGTATCCATCAGCGCCTTGGCAACGGCAAGCGTCATGTATGAATCATCCGTCGGCTGTGAATCTTTGCACAGCAGTGTGAAATGGTAATTGTGTGTGTTCCTGAATTCATATACGGAACCAGCGATGTCTCCGAAAATTGCTCCTAACATATTTCTGTACCTCTCTTTCTTTCACCTGCAGTGTACTGCGACGCGATACGGGAAAGGTCGCCTGGAAAACGACATCGTATGATTTTCTGTTTTTCCTGCTACAATGACTGCGGGAGAACACATATGAAATACTTTTTCTTTGATATTGACGGAACATTGACGAATATCCATACCGGTGAGATCGTTCCAAGCGCATTGGAAACACTGCGCAGGCTTGAGGCAAACGGTCATATGGTCGCGATCGCGACCGGCAGAGCCTACTACAAGACAACAGCGTTTGCTGAGAAAGCGGGTATCCGCAATCTTGTCGCAAACGGCGGCGCTGCCTTTGTCATTGACGGCAAGCTTGTCAGAAACAGACCGCTTGACCGTGAGAAGGCGCTGACGGTGATCCGTGAAGCCGATGCACTCGGCTACGGCATTCTTGTGGCCATCAACGACAGCACGGATGTTGTCATGCGTGATCAGCGCTTCATTGAACAGGCCGGCGAAAGACGGGAACCGACAAACTACATCCTGAAAGAAAACATGGAATGGGATGATCTGGAAGACATCTACAAGATCTATATCTCCATTCCCGAGGAAGAGGAATACCGGATGAAGAACAGAGATCTGCTCGGACATATCCGGATGAACACTCCCTACTTCTGGTATCAGCATGACGCCAAGGATGAAGGCATCCGCGATATGGTCGCGTATATGGGCGGTGACATTCATGATGTCGTTGTATTCGGTGACGGCGAAAATGACATGGTCATGTTCCGGAAGGAATGGACGTCCATCGCCATGGGAAACGGCTATCCTCCCCTGCTTGAAAAAGCAGACTACGTCACCGATGCCGCGGAAGACGACGGCATCCGCAATGCCTGCCTTCACTTCGGATGGATCGATTAAGCAGCTCAGGCTGCTTTTTCATATGTCTTCTTCAGAAGATCATAGACGTATTCGTTGTATCCGATGCTTTCTTCCTCACTTTCAAAGCCGGGCAGTTCACTGATGAATTTCCCGACTGCCTGGGAGCGGGACATGCCCGCATAGCAGTGAATCAGTAACGTATCGATGTCCTTGATTTTCTCTGTGAATCTGATGATCTCTTCCGCCTGTTCTTTCTGGAACAGGACGCAGCCGTCCACTTCCCGGATGATATCGTCAAAATACAGTGTCAGAACAGCTTTGCAGGCATAGCTTTCACAGAATCGGAAGCCAAATCCCTCTGTGTGCGTATCCTGGATGGAAATGACTGCGTATGTTCCTTCCGGTGCGAATTCTTCGAGACCGAACGGCACATAGCGGTCCATGACGTACTCAAACGCGTCAAATACCGATCTCACGATTACCTTTGTCATACAGACTGAATATCATATTCTTTCTGAAAAGATAAGACTTGCATTCAGAGACAAAAAGAACTTCCTCACGGAAGTTCATTGTATGATGCAGGATCGACAGGCTCCAGCCATTCATGGGAGCCTTCCGCAATGCGCGACATGACGGAAAGATGTGCGAACCAGCTGTCTTTCGCGGCACCGTGCCAGTGCTTGACTTCCAGCGGGATCTCAATGACGTCACCCGGCTTCATCTCCACTGCGTCCTTTCCCCATTCCTGATACCATCCTCTGCCGCCGACGCAGACCAGGATCTGCTGGCAGCCGTGGTGAATATGCCAGTGATTGATGCATCCGGGTTCAAAGGTAACATTGGAAATATCTGTCTGCGCATCTGAAGATGTCAGAGGCGCAAGCCAGGTATTGCCGGTAAAGTACTGACTGACAGGATTCACACCGCCTGCCGGAAATGGTGAAGCTGTATTCTGATCCATATGATTTCTCCTTTATCTGTATTCATTGTACAAAATTCTGAGAATCTTCGGAAATGCCTGTCTCAAATGATGTCTCATGCCCGTTATGCATAACAAGATGTTTCAGGAAGGCATCCATCGCGGCTGAATAGACAGGCTTCTTTTTCCATACCATGAACACCTGGTTCACCCTTGCCGGAGTAATAGGCACAAATACCGTTCCCTCAGGCAGGTACTGATTCATTTCCAGACATACGGTAACGGATCCGCATTTCTTTGTCATGATGATGGCATTCTTGACCAGTGTATATGTATCCGCATTTTCTGTTCCAAGCCATTCACGGATATCATTGCGCAGCGCTGTGTTTTCCGGAATCAGAAGGGGTTCCTTCTTCAGATCCTTGACGGAAACAGATTCTTTTTTTGCAAAGGGATGATCGCTGCGCACCAGGATGCCCCAGCGTTCTGTGATGCCTGTATCCAGGATCTCGTATTTCATCGTGTTGACAGACTTCAGGA
>ONSK01000294.1 GCA_900320455.1 uncultured Erysipelotrichaceae bacterium
ATGATCAGGCAGTATTCGGCGTGATCACAAGAGGCGACGACATGATGTATTACGTCAGCGAGACCGGGTTTCTCACAATAATATGCGTGTGGGTGATCGCGATCATAATGATCATCAAAATCAAAGATCTTAGTGCTGATGAGGAGAAGTCAAAATGAAGGAGTCAAAACTCCTTTCGAAGAAGCATTGAAGAGGCTCAAAGGATAGGAATGGAAAGAAAACTAATCAACTGGGTGGGGCTTCTGGGGATCATATCACTTATCTCGTATGCACTCGCAGTGATCATATCACCGATGGCATATCCTGGATATAACTGGATGGAGCAGGCTGTCAGCGATCTGTCCGCCGATAACGCTCCTTCGAAAGCATTATGGGATCAACTGTCAGCATTGTATGGAAGCTGCGGAATAGTTTCTGTTTCCTGCGCAATGATATATGTTTCAGACAATAGGATATCCTCAAAGCTTTTCCGGATAGGGATATATCTGTATGCAGCCATGAACTGGGTCTCAGGAATAGGATACCGCATGTTCCCGCTTACGGATGCCGGTAAGGAGATAGTCTCATTTCAGGAAGTCATGCACATCGTTGTAACGGGGCTTGTTGTTTCGCTCTCTGTCATTTCACTTGTGATACTGATAATAGCCGGGCTCAGACAGTCTGATGCGAGTAGCCTTGGCAAATGGGCAGCGATCGCACTTGCCATGATGATGATCGGTGCGACTGGAACAGGGATAGTCCCTCCGCAATACTTCGGAATAGTGGAAAGGTGCAGCGTGTTCGCTGCAACAGGCTTCAATGCCGTTCTTGGCTGGTATTTGTTCAGAGGCTTTACATTACCGGACAAAACAAAAATAAAGGAGTTAAGAAATGAATAACTACATAGCATACTGCGGCCTGGAGTGCGAGGCTTGCGAAGCCCATATCGCAACAATCAACGATGATAATGAACTGCGAATGAAGGTCGCAAGGGAATGGTCAGAGCTTAATAATGTGGAGATCACTCCGGATATGATCAACTGCGCCGGCTGCCGAATTGAAGGAGTCAAAACTCCTTTCTGTGATTCGCTTTGTCCGATCAGGCAGTGCGCACTGAGCAAGGCTGTCCGGACTTGCGGAGACTGCAGCGAAATAGATGCTTGTGAAAAGCTTCAAATGATAACAGGAAACAACGAAGAAGCTCTGAAGAGACTAAAAGGATAATGGAGTAAAAAATGATCAGAGATACCAAACTCTTTTTTCTGGAAGAAGACTGTGTCATTCAGTTTGGCAAAGATGAAGGACGAAGGATATATGCACAGACATCAGCACGGTATGAAAACCTTTGCAATAGTGCTGATTATAAAAACAACGATGAGATCAGATATCACTTAATGATGAATTTGTTCCCGGCTATGGCGTACTACCAAGCTCTACTGGAACACGGATTCAGTAAAAAGGAAGCCCTTTCCTATGTGAGGAAGGAAACTGTCAGAGCGGCAGAAATAAAGAAAGCAGAACAGGCGAAAACTGCTAAAATGCCATGTGCTTATCTGATGTACCGCCTGCTTGTTAAATCTGTTATGAAGAAAAAGTTCCCGAGTGAGGGTTGGGCCATACAGTGGGTACAGTGTGATGGTAAAGAGATCCATTTCGACATGACTCGCTGCATATATAAAGATATCTGCGATGAGATGGACTGCCCGGAGCTCTGTGCGGTATTCTGCGAAAACGACGATATAGCATTCAGCGGACTTATGCCAAAGATCCGTTTTGAACGTCAGGGCACCCTTGGAAAAGGCGCGGATCTTTGCGATTTCCACTTTTTGAAAAACAAGTGATATGGCTAATATCATTACAGTAGAACGAGGAAATTTGAAGAAATGGTAAAAGAAATCAATCCCATGGAGACAGACCGGGCGGCCGCATATGAGCTTTGGATAAAAGCACCAAATCCGATGGTGACATTCTTCAAGACGCTGGATGTAACTCACTTGATAAGAGTCAGTAAAAAGAAAAATCTGAAGTTCAATATGTTGCTCGGTTATTGTATTGGCAAAGCGGCGGCAGATATCAAAGAATTCTATCTCCTTCCGGTCGGCGAAAAACTGATGCGGTACGATACGATTGCAGTTAACACTATTGTTAAGAACAAAGTCGACGAAGTGAGTTCCTGTGACATACTGGCAGTAAATGATCTGGATGTTTTTAATCGAGAATATTTACAATACACATCTCAGGTTGCTGACAGTTGTGTGAACAGGGATTTATCTGACGACAGTATGGTTATCGGTACATCTGCAATAATTGATACAGAAATTGACGGCGCTGTTGGAATGAACAGCGGCATATTCAACAATCCTTTTATGATCTGGGGAAGGTATAAAAAGAAGATGTTTCGTTATTATCTGCCTGTATCATTTCAGTTTCATCACACACAGATGGATGGGGCGCACGCCGGCAGATTCCTTGAAAACCTTCAGAATGAAATCAGAAGCTTAGGATGATATGAGTACTGCCGATATTGAGACCAGATTAACAGTGCTATTTGAAGAGCCGTTCTGGATAGGAGTGTCCGAAAGGGTCGAGAACGGGAAGCTCACTGTTGCAAAGCATACTTTCGGTGCAGAACCAAGCATGGCAGAGATATATGAGTTTGTACTTGATCACTCTTATGACCTGAAGTATAGTCCGCCTGTGGATGCAGATATGAAAAGGGAGCATACAAATCCCAAAAGACGGCAGAGGGAAGCGCGCAAAATG
>ONSK01000293.1 GCA_900320455.1 uncultured Erysipelotrichaceae bacterium
CTCATGAACTTTGAAAGAAAAAGGATTAAGGAAATCTGAAAGAAAAAGCAGAATTCTGTATGATATTGTGTATATATTAATCAGAAGATACAGGAGGTGTATAAGATGAGAAAACTGATGATAGCATTCATGGCACTCTTTCTTGTCGCATGCACAGGAAATACAGCGCCGGCAGAGAAAAACATGGCGGATGAATATACGGAGCTTGCGAAAGAGAATGTCTTCAAGTATGCTTCGCAGAATGATGTCATTGCTATGCTGGAACATGGCAGCGGAGCGGTGTTCTTCGGCTTCCCGGAATGCCCGTTCTGTCAGGCATATGCGCCGATGTTAAATGAAGCTGTCAAAGATACGGGACTGTCTGTTCTCTATTACAACATTCTCGAAGACCGCAAGGACAATACGGAGTTCTACCAGAAGGTCACAAAGATCCTGGACGGACATCTTGATTACGACAGCGACGGCAAAAACAGAATCTATGTGCCGGATATCACCTTTGTGATCAAGGGAGAAGTCATCGGACACGACAATGAGAGCTCAATGCTGAACAGTGAGGAAATCAGTCCGCAGGAATACTGGGATGCGGAAAAGACAGAAGCGCTGAAGACAAAGCTTCATGCATGGGCAGCGCAGACAGCCGAAGCACGCGCGGCAGCTGAAAAAGAAGGATGCGATACCGGCTGCGAAGTGAAGCCGTGACATGCATTTGCATGTTCATAAATGAAGTGATATAATATCACGGCATATCAAAAGGGAAAGGAGTCTTCCGAATGCTCAACGCATTATTAATGATCGTATCGGCAATGCTGATTATCCTGTCATTGCTTCAGAGCGGAAAATCCGACGGCATCTCCGGTGCGTTTACCGGAAACGGCGGACTGAACCTCTTTGCAAATACCAAAGAGAGAGGATCTGAAAAGGTCATCTCCAATATGACAATGGTGCTGGGAATCATCTTCTTCGCGCTTGTCATTCTGATCAGGGTTGTTGGATAAACAGATAAGCCGGTACATCCGGCTTTTTGTTTGAATTATATGAAAGAGATGAAAGAAAGAATCCTGCAGTATCTGCAGGAACATCCGAAAGGAAACAAAAAAGAAAAGGACATGATCGAAGATCTCGGTATTGAAGATACGGAGATGTTTTACCGTGCCCTGGAAGAAATGAGAGATGCCTGGGAAATCGTCCGCGAGAAAGAAGGTAATTACAGAACAGCACTGCAGGCGGGGATCTCAGAGGGCATTCTTTCCATTGCCAGAAACGGCATGGGCTATGTCGACAGAGACAAATACGAATCCATCCGTGTTGCCGAACAGGACCAGCTTGATGCGATGGACGGTGATACCGTCATTGTCAGATGCCTGCCATGGCAGATGTACGGAGAGATCCTGGAAGTCAAAAAACGCAAGAGAGATCATCTGATTGCCACATATGTGCACAACGGCAGAAAGCTGGTACTGATTCCGGATGATGCGATGCTGAGAAGAAAGATGATCAAGGTTCTGGCTGATCAGTCCATCAGTCCGGTTGACGGTCTGAAGGTGGTCTGTGCAATTGAGAAATACGGCAAGCCGTTAACACTGCGCGTGGTGAAGGAGATTGGCCACAAGGATGATCCGGGTGTGGATATCCTGTCCGTGCTGCTGGATCATGATATCAATCCGGAATTCCCTGAAGAGGCAATGGCCCAGGCAAAAGCTGTTCCATCATCTGTGAAAGAATCTGATCTGAAAGGAAGAAAAGATCTCAGACAGGAAAGAACAGTGACGATTGACGGAGATGATTCCAAGGACTTTGATGATGCCGTATCCATTGAAACAAATGAACACGGCTGGTATCTGAAGGTCTCGATCGCGGACGTCTCTCACTATGTGACGGAAGGCAGTCCTCTCGACAAAGAGGCGTACAGAAGGGGATGCAGCACATATGCGGTCAATACTGTTGTGCCGATGCTTCCGCATATATTAAGCAACGGCATCTGTTCCCTGAATCCGAAGGAGGACAGACTGACGATTACATGCGCCATGCAGGTGGAAAAGAACGGCATGATCTCTGATTATGATATCTATCCGAGCGTCATCTGTTCCGATGAGCGTATGACATACAAAAATGTGAACAGAATCCTGGACGGCGACAGTGAACTGTGTGAGAAATACAGCCATCTCGGTGACATGTTCACAGAGCTTGCGGCATGCGCGGATGCCATCCGCTCAGCCCGTATGAACAAAGGCGCAATCGAGTTTGCTTCCGAAGAATCCGAAATCAGAACCGATGAAACCGGAAAGCCGGTGTATATCGGCGTGAAGGAAAGAGGGCATGCGGAGCGGATGATTGAAGACTGCATGATCGCCGCCAACGTATCCGTTGCAAATTTCCTGAAATGGCAGTCAATTCCTGCCATCTATCGTATTCATGAAGAACCGAAAGCCAGAAGAGTCAGCGACTTCGTGCGCGCTTCAGAAGCCATGGGACATAAATTCGTTACCGGCAAGAATCAGATCTATCCCAATGAGATCCAGAGATATCTGGATTCCGTCAGTGATACGGAAGAATATCCGGTACTGAGCAGAATGCTGCTGAGATGCATGCAGAAAGCGAAATATGACGCTTCCTGTGCCGGACACTTCGGACTTGCGGAAGAGGAATACCTGCACTTCACATCACCAATCAGAAGATATCCTGATCTGGTTGTCCACCGCATGCTCAGAAGGTACAGCTTTGAGCTGTGCATGGATGAGAAGCAGAGACTGAATGATGAATCATTCGTGCAGGATGCTGCGGAGATGTCATCTGTCAGAGAAAGAATCAGCCAGGACGCGGAATACGAATGCGCTGATATGAAAAAGGCGGAGTACATGGAAGAACATCTCAATGAGACATTCCATGGTATTATCTCCGGTGTGACATCACATGGCATTTACGTGGAACTTCCCAATACCATCGAAGGACTTGTCAGAATCTCCTCCATGACGGATGATTATTACGAATTCGACAAGGACAGAATGCAGCTGCGGGGAGAATTCTCCGGCAGGGTATACCGTCTTGGAATGAAGGTAAAAGTAACCGTGGCCGCTGCCAGCAGAACAGAAAAGACAGTAGACTTCCTGCTGAGCGGAAAAAACGGCAGAATAGAAAGAAAGAGTACGGGAACACACAGACATGGCAGGAAATGAGAAAGAAAAAACAGTAGCCTTTAACAGAAGGGCTTCTCATGACTATTTTCTGGAGGAACGCTTTGAATGCGGCATGGTACTGACCGGAACAGAAATCAAATCCATTCGTGCCGGCAAAGTGCAGTTCAAGGATTCCTACATCTCCATCTACAACGGAGAAGCATGGATCAAGGGAATGCATATTTCGCCATATAAATACGGCAATGTCTTCAACGTGGATGAGACAAGAGACAGGAAGCTTCTTCTCCATAAAGAAGAAATCAGAAAGCTTCATCAGAATGTCAAACTGAAAGGCTATACGCTTGTGCCGGTACGCATGTATCTGAAGAAGGGCATGGCCAAGCTGGAAATTGCTCTGGCAAAAGGAAAGAATCTCTATGACAAGAGAGAAGATTCCAAGCTCAGAGACGCAAAGCGTGAAATGGAAAAGGCATTGAAACTGAGGTAAGTATGGAAGACATCATTACAGTATTGAAAGAACATCTGAAAAGATATCCGAAGATGCAGCCGCAGGACATCGTCAAGCTCCTGTACCAGTATGAATACGGTCCCGGTCATATGATCAAGAATGACGCGATGACTCTCTACAATCTTATGAAGGAATGGGATGAAACAGAAGCTGATCCTTCCATGCCTCTGTATGAGAACATCGGCCACATGATGAGCAGGGTAAACATTGCGAAGGCAAAGACCATGTTCACACCGGAAGAGATCAATGATCTGTTTGTCAGAACCGCAAACATCCAGAAAGGCTCAATGGCAGACTTCATGCGTGATATGAAGGCAATCAGAAGAAACCTTCCTGAGCTGCATTGTTCTTTC
>ONSK01000290.1 GCA_900320455.1 uncultured Erysipelotrichaceae bacterium
CATATTTCCGCTGATACGGCAACTGTCCAAAACAAAAATCGAGCCTTTCGACTCGATTTATTGGGACTTACTCGTTACAGCCCCTTAACAATTTAAAGAAATTGTTATGACTCTTTTCAAATTCCTTTCACATAAACAGGATGGAAATCAGCTTATAATATACCTGTGGGAGGTATCAATGAAACACGAAATCAGAATTCATAACGGAACTGTCATTCCCGAGCTTGGCTACAGGATCGACAGAGATAATAAAAAAACAATGTATGAAGACATCCTGACTGCTCTGCGGGCAGGCTTCAGGCATTTTGATATTGCATGTGACGCGGAAACAGAGCGCATTGCCGGCAAGGCATTCGCGGATTCAGGCGTCCCGAGATTCGAGCTCTTTCTCACCATGAAGCTCGGCAATGAGGATCACGGCTACGAAAGAGCCGCCAGAGCGTTTGAAAAATCCCTGAAGCACGTCGGGACAGACTATGCCGATCTGTATCTGATCAACTGGCCGAATCCGATTCAGTTCAGAGACAGATATGAAACAAACAGCGTTGATACATGGAGAGCACTGGAATCCATATACAAGAGCGGCAGAGCGCGTGCCATCGGCGTTGCCAATTATGAGGCAAGACACATTGAATTCCTTCTGGATCATGCCGAGATCGCACCGATGGTCAACCAGGCAAGAATCTATCCGGGATTCCCGTTCAAGGACAATCTGGACTGTGCCCATGAGCACAATATCCTGACCGAAGGTTTTTTACCGCCGATGCATGATGACATTCTCAACTCCAAGGAGCTGAAAATCTTCGCCGGCAAATACAAGGTATCCCCGCGCATGATCTGTATCCGCTATCTTCTGGAGAAGAAGTGCATTGCCCTTCTGCAGGGAAGAAATGAGGAAGAGCTGAGAAATACCGTCAAGGCATTTGACTTCACGATCTCACCGGAGGATATGCTGTATCTTGACGCAATGAAAAACTACGGACTGGAAAACATCAATCCGGACACATGTGATTTCTAATCAAAAGAAGAAGCACGCGCTTCTTCTTTTCATTTACAGATCTTCTTTCGGTGTCAGCTCGCCGCGGATATTCTGTTCCATACTGAACTTGATGCGTTCGGCGTCATCATAGACGTTGAACAGATAGTACAGCTTGGCGACTGCCGCCTCGGTTGTCATGTCGCTGCCGGAGACAGCCCCTGCCTTGCGGAAGGCGCTTCCCGCTTCGTATGTCGACATGTCCACGGTTGCCTGCGGGCACTGCGAACAGATGATGAAAACAATGCCCTTTTCTTTTGCCTTTGTCAGCATCGGCAGTAGAACGCCCTTGTCATCGGGAATGTTGCCGGATCCGAACGTTTCCACAACAACGCCTTTGAGACGGTCTGTCATGATCGATTCAAACAGTTCAAAGCGGAATCCCGGGAATACCTTGATGACGCCGATCGGCACTTCCGCAAACGGCTTGCATTCAAATCTTCCCATGCTCTGTTTCAGAAAGGCGGATTCATTGTACTGGATGGAAATGCCGGCATTTGCCAGCACCGGATAGTTCGGGCTCTGGAATGCCTGCATGCCGTCCGCGGAATACTTGGTGGATCTGTTTCCTCGTAAGAGCAGGCCGCCGAAGTAGATGCATACCTCGCGCACCTTTCCTTCCCCGGCAATGATCATTGATGTGATCAGGTTGTCTCTTCCGTCGCTTCTTGTTTCGCACAGCGGAATCTGCGAACCTGTCAGGATCACCGGCTTGTTCAGATTCTTCAACATGAATGACAGCGCGGAAGCGGTATATGCCATCGTATCCGTTCCGTGCAGGATCACGAAGCCGTCGTATTTCTCATAGTTTTCGGCAATGATCTTTCCGATCATATTCCATTCCGCGACAGTCATCCGGCTTGAATCCAGCAGCGGATCTGTTTCCATGAAATCCCATTCCGGCATGGCATGTGACTTCAGGGAATCCATGTGAAAGACAGCGTTTCTGAAATACGCTCCATCGGGTTTGTATCCATCCGGCGTTCTGGTCATTCCGATCGTTCCGCCTGTATGCAGTATCAGTATTTTGCTCACTATCGTATCCTCTGTTTCTGTTATATTCTTCCTTCCCACTCGGCATCGAATTCATCCAGGAACATCTCCATGAAGTCATGCCTGTGCTGTGCCAGCATCCTGCCGGTTTTGGTATTCATCATATCTCTCAGAAGAAGCAGCTTTTCGTGGAAGTGCGCGATCGTGGAAGACTGCAGGCTGCGGTATTCCTCTTTGGAAAGATCCGTCCGGTAGATTTCTTCCGGATCATAGAGCTTTCTGTGATGCGCACCGCCATAGGCAAACGCTCTGGCGATGCCGATGGCACCGATCGCATCGAGTCTGTCGGCATCCTGCACGATCTTTCCTTCCAGACTGTCCGGTACAACGGAGTCCTTTCCCGAGAAAGATACCTGTGCAATGATGCGGCATACCTTCTTCTGCGTTTCTTCGCTGACATTGTATTTCTTCATCAGACGCACGGCATTGCCGTGTTCTTCTTCTGTTTCCGGAGAAATCTTGTAATCATCCGTATCATGCAGAAGAGAAGCCAGCGATACCGTCCAGAGATCGGCGTGTTCCTCTTCCGCGATCATCCGTGCCGTGCGGTATACCCGCATCATATGATCATAATCATGCCCGGAAGAATCCGCCGCAAAGAATTCTCTGATCTCTCTGATCAGTTCTTTTTCAATTTCCATTCTGTTCATTCTTTTCACCGCTTCAATTATAGCAGTACAGAGAAGAAAAAAAGAAATCCGAAGATTTCTTCACGCGATTTCAGGCGCGACGAGCTTCCGGTACAGGAAGAACGCCAGAACGGCAGATAATGCGTCCGCGGCAGGCTGGGCGGCGATGACACCCGTGTAGCCGGCAATCGCGGAAAGCACCACCAGCATCACCCCGTAGATGTAGCCCTGTCTTCCGGCACTGAGCGCCAGCGCACCTGAGGCTTTGCCGGTGGACTGGAAGACACAGGTCGTAACCATTGTGCAGCCGATGAACGGCATGCCTGCGAGAATCATTCTCAGCATCGGTGTTCCGGTTTCAATGACAGCCGGATCATTGAGGAAGAAGGCAATCATATGCGGCGCGAGCGCGAACAGAATGACGGAAAGACATACGCCGAGACCGCATACGAGCAGATACGCAAACCGCAGCACTTCCTTCATGCGCGTTTTATTATTGGCGCCGTACAGGTAGCCGAACAGAGGCTGGCCGCCGAAAGAGAACGCAACCATGATCATGATGACGATCATGATGACCTTGGATACGATTCCGTATGCGGCGATCTTGTCGCTGCCGTACGGAAGCAGGAAGTTGTTTAATAACATGACTGCTACACTCTGCATCAGATTGGTGATGGAAGAAGGAATACCGATCCTGAGAATACTTCCGATCTCTCTGGAGGAAATATGGAATCCCTTCGGTGATACAGACAGCTTCTTTGATTTTGCGGAAATGAACCAGAAGTAATACATATCCGCGAAGATATTGCCGATGACAGTCGCAATCGCAGCACCTCCGGCTCCCATGTTCAGGGTGAAGATGAATACCGGATCGAGAATCATGTTCACAATCGAGCCGATGGCGGAGCCGACCATGGCAGCTGAGGCAAAGCCCTCTGTACGCAGAAGGTTTGTCGGCACAAGCGAGAAGATGATAAACGGCGCACCAAGCGCGATCCAGATATAATACGCTCTGGCAAATTCATATGTTTCTTCGGAAGCACCCAGAAGCTTTAACATGCCTCCCTGCGCCGCGAACAGAACCAGACCGATCACAATGCCAAGAACGATGGATCCGAGAAAGCAGAATACGGAAAGACGCTTTCCGTCATCGTCTTTTCTCTGTCCGAACAGGCGTGAGATTACCGACGCGCCGCCAAGACCCAGCATATCGCCCACCGCGATCATGAATGTGAATACCGGCGCGCATACCGCGACACCTGCCACAAGATTTGTATTTCCGGTGCGGGCTATGAAATACATATCCACCATGTTGTATACAAGCATCAGCACGCTGCTCATCATGACCGGCAGTGCAAGCTTCATATATGCCTTCGGAACAGGCATTGTTTCGAATAATTCGTTGTTCATTTCTATCACCTCACTGCGACATTTTATACCATGGGCTTTACAGAAAATGGTGCCATATGGCACCATAGATGTATGAAAATCATCAAAGACAAAACAGTTCTTGAAAACACCCTGAACAGATATGATATCCGTTCCTTTTTCTCGGATACTTCCCTTCCCTTTTCTCTGTACTGCTTTGAGAAGGGAGAATTCGTAAACAACACGATCGACTTCAGTGAATACCTGTCATTCTTTACGGAAGGCAGGATCGAGATCACCCACGTCAGAGACGACGGTTCCATCGTCTCCGTCAGTGAGATCAGTTCCTTCACGGTGCTTGGCGATCTGGAGTTTGCGGACAGGCTGTTCTCTCCGCATCTCGTTGAGGCAAAGAAACGATCGTATTTTGTCGTACTGCCTCTGAAAGGAATCAGAACAACGCTGGAACAGGATCCTGTCTTTCTGATGCATATGCTTTCCTCGGTATCACAGAAGTTTGTCAGCTTTTCCTCTGCCGCGACAGTTTCCCGTTCCTTGAAGGAGAAGCTTCTGTATCACATGGAAGTGACCAGAAAGGATCATACCGTCCACAGCGTCATTCAGACGTGCTCCGTTCTGCAGTGTTCAAAAAGACAGCTGCTCAGGATCCTGAAACAGCTGTGTGATGAAGATATCATTGTCAAAACAGGCAAAGGCACATATGTGCTGAAATGATCATTCCAAAGACAGTGTCAGTGTCACATCACCATTGCCGAGAAGATCTCTCAGTTCATCATTGGAAAGATTCATTGTGCCGAGCTTTGTATATGCCCAGGAATTATCGCCGTAGAACAGTACAATCTGATCAGACGCATACAGCATGATATCGCCAGGCTGTGCCGTCTGCTGTGTATCGTCGGAAGGAAGACGCTGGCCAATCGATCCGACCTGTTCCCAGCCGCCGTACATGGACATGGAAACGGTGAGCGTATTCTCCGCAAGCAACTGCAGCGCTTCTGTGGATCTGTTATCTTCCCATGTGACATCGACTGTCTGATTATTGATTTTCAGAATCATTGTTTTCTCCTCTGTATCGATTTCTTCTTTTTCAGTCGGAACAGGTTCCGGTGTTTTTTCTTCCTGCGCCTTTGTACATCCGCAAAGCAGTAGAAAGGCGCTCATCAGTACCATCAGTTTTTTCATTTCTGCAGTCCATTGAAATACGCATTGATTTCCTGCATGCGTTCACTCTGCTTTACAGAGAACGGACATCTCTGGTCGCAGTGTCCGCAGCCGATGCAGTCTGAAGCATTCTTTTCAAGAGAAAGATAATGCTTTACTGCCATGCCGTCACCGGCAAGCGCAAGGTCATAGTACTTGTTAATGAGGCCGACATCCAGTCCCATCGGACACGGCTTGCAGTGATTGCAGTAAACGCACTTTCCGCTGACGTCTTCCGGCGCGTACTGTCCGATGACGGAATAATCCAGATCTTCTTCCTTCTGATCGTAATAGGCAAGCAGTGTTCTGACTTCATCCGTGCTCTGCGCACCAGGCAGCACACACAGCACAGCCGGTCTGTCCAGGGCGTAGCGGATGCACTGGAATGGTGTCAGAGCCGTATGGAACGGGGAAGTCTTCGCATCCAGCAGCTGGCCGCCGGAGAACGGTTTCATGACGGTGATGCCGATGCCTTCCTTCTCGCATCTTCTGTATACCGCAAGACGCTCTTCATTCTCTCCGTACGCGTATTCCCCCTGACCGTAGTCATATGCCGGATTGACGGAGAACATTAACATGTCCACGTCCGCTTCATCCAGGATCTTCTGAATGACTGAAGGTGTATGGGAAGAAAGTCCGATATGTCTGACGATTCCTTTTTTCTTCAGCTCCAGAATATAGTCATAGATACCGTTGTTCTTATATGTCTCCCAGTCGCTGAGTTCATCCTGGCAGTGAATGAAGCCGTAATCGATATAGTCTGTCCGCAGTTCCTTCAGCATCTTCTCCACGGATTTCTTTATGGTATTCAGATCCAGTGACCATCCATACGTTCCGTTTGTATAATCAGCTCCGAAATGAATCTGATAGAAGATATTCTTTCTGACATCATGAAACGCCTCGCCGTAGATTGGGAACGTGCTTCCGTCCCCTGCCGCAAGATCATAGTAATTGATGCCATGTTCATAGGCATATCTGAGTGCTCTGACAGCTTCCTCCATACCTGCCTCATACATGTATGATGAGCCTAAGCCGATTTCACTGATCCTGTCATGTGTTCTTCTGTTTTCTCTGTATTTCATGGCATACCCCCACTTTCTCATTCATTGTAAAGCTGTCTCTCCTGTTCATCAAATACCTGTTTGATATGCTTTGTTATTCACAGAATGAATAAAGGGCAGCCTCAGCTGCCCCATGGGTTCTGTTTTGTGATCAGCGCTTGATATCGTAGTTCATGTTCATCAGGTTGAAGATCGTATCAGCGTTGTCGGTGATATTGCCGTCGCCGTGGATCGTATGCTTGATGACAGAGCTTGCGACCGCGAAGTTAATCATATCCATCGGCTTCATGTTCTTCATGATCGCGTAGATCAGACCGCTCGCGAAAGCGTCGCCGCCGCCGACACGGTCAAGGATGTTGAATGTGAACATCTTACTTTCGAATGTATGACCCTTGTACCACATGAATGCCTTCAGGCTGTTCTCGCTTCCTGAATGCGCATAGCGGACATGACGGGCAATGCACTTGATGTTCGGATAACGCTCCACGAATGCCTGGAAGATCTCATCCTGCTGTTCATAGCTCGGATGGAACGGTACGCCGTCCTTGACGTCTCCCTTGCTGTGATCTTCTTCATCCTTCCACAGATGATACGGCTCAATGCCGAGCAGCACGTCTACATACGGCAGACATTCCGTGCAGAAGTCACGTGCTTCTTCCCATGTCCAGAGCTTGGATCTGAAGTTGCCGTCAAAGCTGACCGTCAGTCCCTTTACCTTTGCCTTCTTGATGCAGTTCAGAGTGAACTCCGCACAGCTCGGGGAAAGCGCCGGTGTAATGCCGGAAAGATGGAGCCAGTGAAATCCGTCCAGCAGCTGGTCGAGATCCACATGGCTGAAGTCATATTCGGAAATTGCGCTGTGCTTGCGGTCATATGTGACTTCACTCGGTCTGATTCCGTATCCGGTTTCCAGATAATATGTTCCAAGACGATGAGAAGGTGTTTCCTCCGGCGTGCTGAGGATCACCGGTGTGCAGTGAACGTCATTGCTTCGAAGCATACGTACAGCACTCTTGCCAAGGCTGTTGTTCGGCACTACAGAGAAGAATGTGCTGTCAATGCCGAGATTGGCAAGAGCGAGCGCGATGTTGGCTTCACTGCCGCGTAGCTGACTTCAAAGTTTGTCGCAACACGGATCTTTTCATAGTTCGGCGGAGTCAGTCTCAGCATGATCTCGCCGAAGGTGATGAACTTGTGTCCGTCCGTATTGGTAAGTAAAGGATTATGATGTTCCATATGATAATATCGACTTAAAGATAGAAAAAAAGGAGGCTTTTCGCCTCCCCCTGGTTTCAAACTTATGCTTCGCGGGAAACAGATCTGAATGCCCAGATTACTGTGTCCCAGATGGAGCCTTCTCCAAGATCCTCATCATATACAGGCTCACCCATCAGAGCAGCCATTTCCATAAGTGTTTTCATTTTATATCATCTCCTGACTATATTGTCATTTATCTCTTTTTATATATCTGACACTGTTTGATCATACAGTGCCTGAACTGTTTATCTGTGATATCTGATCAGACTGCCGGATCTCTTTTTCATCCGACACTGTCATTATAGTCTGCGGCAGAATCAATGCAATGGACATTTGTGAAATTTCTGTAATCTCTTACAAATGAGATGATTTTCACAACCGTATATGAATGAAATGTTCAACTATATTTTTATGCCGTTTTCCTGGGAATCATTTACAATAAATTCATGGCAAAGAAAAAAAGACATCTGAGAAAATCCGTGAAAATCACAGGTGCTGCTGTGCTTGCGGCAGTGCTTGGCATTTCCGCTTTCGCAATCCTGCGGAAGAAGGAATCCGCCGCAGTGCCCGAGTCCACACCGGTGCCGGAAGAGACTGCCCCGGCAGAAACACCCGTGCCGCAGCCCCAGGTATTCACAGCTTCGATGTATATGATCGGCGATGCCCTGCCCCAGCGCAGTTACCTGCGGGAAGCGAAAACAGAAACAGGCTATGATTTTTCTGTCCAGGCAGACGGCATTACAAATATCGCTTCCAACTATGATATTGCCTATTACAATCAGGAAGTGATTCTCGGCGGTGATGATCTCGGATTCACGATCTGACCGCATATGAATGCGCCGCGTGCCTTTGGTGAATATATGCTTTCCAAAGGATTCAACCTGATCTCCACAGCGAACAATCATTCGCTGGATAAGGATCTTGCGGGTGTTGTGAATTCCTGTGAGTTCTGGCGTTCCCATCCCGAGGCTGTGACTGCCGGTCTGAATCTTTCCCAGGAGGAGCGCAATGCGATCCCTGTGTATGAAAAGAACGGCATCACATACGCATTCACCTCATGGACATACGGCATGAACATGTATTCCCAGCCGGAAGGAAAACCGTATACCGTCAACTGTTACAGAGGACATGAGGAAGAGATGCTGAACTGGGTCAGGCTGGCAAAGGAGAAAGCGGACGTTGTGATCGTTGCCATGCACTGGGGTGAGGAATATCACTTCGATCCCAATGATGAACAGAAACATCTTGCCCAGTAGCTTGCGGATGCCGGAGCGGATATCATCATCGGCAATCATCCGCATAACATCCAGCCCGTGCAGTGGCTCAATGACCATCAGACGATCTGTTTCTATGCCCTGGGCAACTGCCTCAGCTCTCAGACCGTCAAGGAAGTCACGTCATATAAAAAGCTGAATACCGGCATGGCCGCTTCTCTTGTCATTGAAAAGACCATGCAGCCGGATGGTTCTTCAAAGACTGTCATTAAGGACCTGAAGACAGAACTGCTGTTTACATGGCATACCGGTGACTTTGAACATATGCATTCAGTCTTCTATAGCGAACTGAATGATGAAATCCTTCCCGGATATCAGGAATATTATGAATACCTGAAAGAAAATGTCGTCCGGGCAATGGACGGCACGATTGAAGTGGGATTCTGACCATAAGAAAGGAACTGATTGATTTCAGTTCCTCTTTTTCATATTACAGCAGATGGCTGCGCATTTCTTCCGGGCTCATTTCGCTTAAGAGAACAGGCGGAATGTCGAAGACTGTCTTACAGCCGGTATCGCCCTTGTCATTCAGACGCTTCACTGCGCGGGCATAGGCAATGATGACACTGGAAGTGAATTCCGGGTTGGAATCCAGCTTCAGAGAGTATTCGATCACATGCTTGTGTTCGTGGTTGATGCCTGTGGAACCGGAGCGGAAGACAAAGCCGCCGTGGGCAAGTTCGGAATGATCTCTTGCCAGTTCCTCAGCGCTGATGAAATGCACTGTCGTGTCATAATCAGAGAAATAATTCGGCATTTCAACGATTTCTTTTCTGACCTTTTCAGGATCTGCGCCTTCCTTGAGAACAACGAAGCATTCACGTGTGTGTTTCTGCCGTGTGCTCAGTTCCGGATTCTCGCCGCTGCGCACTGCTTCAAGCGCTGCGTCCACCGGAATCGTGTACTGTTTCGCGTCAGCGACACCTTCAATTCTGCGGATCGCATCAGAATGTCCCTGGGAGACACCCTTGCCCCAGAATGTGTAATCCCTGCCATTGGGAAGAATGGCAGAGGAATATGCTCTGATCAAAGAGAACATGCCCGGATCCCAGCCGACGGAAATCATTGCCGTATGTCCGCTTTCCTTCGCTGCGGCATCCACTGCGGCGAAGTGCTGAGGAATGTTGGCGTGTGTATCAAAGCTGTCAATGACGTTGAACATTTTCGCATAAGCAGGTGTCTGCACAGGCAGATCCGTAGCGCTTCCGCCGCAGAGAACAAGAACGTCGATCTTGTCTTTCCAGTCCTCAATTTCCTTCACAGATACCACCGGGACATTTTCTGTCTTCAGGGTAATAGCAGACGGATCACGCCGTGTGAATACCGCGCACAGTTCCATGTCGCCTGTTTCTCTGACGGCGCATTCAATGCCGCGTCCGAGGTTGCCATAGCCGAGGATTCCGATTTTTGTCTTCATCTTGTTTGTCTCTCTTTCTATTTTTCGAGGGAGATCAGATGGTCATAGGATTCTCTTTCGATCACGCATCTGTCCTCTCCGTTTCTGACAAATACTGCCGCCGGAAGCGGAAGCTTGTTGTAGTGGCTTGCCATGGAATAGCCGTAGGCACCGGTTGTCTTCATCACGAGGATATCGCCTTTTTTCACCTCCGGAAGCGGAATGGACTGAATCAGAAGATCTCCGGATTCACAGCACTTTCCGGCAATCGTGTAATCCGCAAATACTTCTTCCTCTTCCTTGCCGGCAATGAAGGCATCGTATTCCGCCTGATACAGCGCAGGACGGATGTTGTCGCTCATACCGCCGTCAACGAATGCGTACAGCCTGTTCGGCGTCTTTTTGATATAGCCGACCGTATACAGGTTATAGCCCGCTTCCGCGACAATGCTTCTGCCGGGTTCAATCAGTATCCTTTTAATTGGATTGCCGTATTTCGCATTCTCTTCAGCGCTCGTCTTCAGGATCTCTTCGCAGACTTCCTGAATCGGCACCGGATGATCCGCCTTCGTGTAATATGCCGCAAATCCGCCGCCGAGGTTGACAGCTGTCAGGGATGTACCGTATTCGCTGTTCATCTTCGCTGCGAAGGCGAACATCTTCTTTACCAGCTCTGTATATGCCTGCTTGTCGAAGATCTGTGAACCGATGTGGGCATGCAGTCCTTCGAAGGTGATTCTGTCCGTGCTTCCAAACAGCTTCACGGCTTCTCTGATCTCTTCCTCATCCAGCACGGAGATGCCGAATTTGGAATCCACATGCGCTGTCACGATGTATTTGTGGGTATGTGCCTCAATGCCGGGATTGATGCGCAGGAAGACATTGACGTGATAGTCCGTATCTTTGATCTGGTTCAGCAGTTCCTCCGCTTCCATGACGTTGTCGACAACAATGGTTCCGACACCGCATGCCAGTGCCATCCGGATTTCATCCGGTGTCTTGTTGTTTCCATGGAAGAAGATCTTTGAACAGTCATATCCTGCCTTGTATGCCGTATACAGCTCACCGCCGGACACAACGTCCAGGCCGCAGCCATATTCGCTGATCAGCGAGATCATCGCCTTGCAGTTGAATGCCTTTGAAGCGTAGATGACATCTGTCTGAAATACATCTGATCTGAAGTTTTCCGTGAATTCACGCAGTCTGTTTCTGAGGATATTCTCATCATAGACCACACACGGTGTTCCGTATTTCTGCGCGATTGCCTGTATGTTCATTCCGCCGATTTCTGACATCCGTCTTTCCTCCGTAAAAAATGCCGGCAGGATACAGTCCGCCGGCATACATTTCCCAGTCAGACAGCACTCCTGCGATCGCAGACAGTCATGCAGATTTTTTCTGCATGCCCACCGTCTGTCAGTGCCCTGGCAGACAGTTCGGCGGATTTGCCTCTGCCGGATATCACAGCCTGCCGGCTCCTTCCGGTTTCATCGCTTCCGCGCCTCTATCTTGGTTTGTATATTAGCATTATCTTTTTTCTGTTTCAACAGGAATGATTTTCATTTTTTCCTGATCATTCCCCTGAGATTGCGGAATACCTTTCCATTGGCCATGTCGACAAGCCCCCGGGCAAGGTTTTCATCCATCGCTCCTCCTGCCGAAATGACGACTGCCCGCATCGGACAGTCCGCTGCCGCAGTCAGGATCATCCGGTATGCCGGGTTGTTCATCGTGCGTTCTTCCTTCGGGAAACCGGCGGAGATAACTGCTTTGACTGCTTCATACACACCCCGCATCATCAGGGATTCATCCTTCATTTCAAGACATGTATTATCCATCGTAAAACTGCCCTTTACAGCCTCCCTGTATTCCGGAACAGGTTTTCCATACAGATTTTCAAATTCCTTCTTATCCAGTTTTCCCTTCAGACTCACATACCAGGTATCACGGTATTCTTCAAAGCTGATATCTTCTCCGGTTACGTTCAGAGAAACAGACGCACGGATATCACGGCTGGAAGATCCTGCCGCAATGGTATATTCACCTGATGCTTTTACAAATCCGTTTCTGTATACTTCAAAGAAGCTGTCATCGATTTCAAAGCAGACAGTTTCTGTCTCATGCGGTTTTAATGTGATTCGACGGAATGCTTTCAGTTCCCTCACTGCTCTGAATGTCTGATCAGAAGGTGAAACATACAGCTGCACAATCTCACTGCCTGTCATGTTTCCGGTATTGGTGATACAGAGGCTGATGGTATTGTCTTTGATCTTCATGTCAGAATACGCAAAGGATGTGTAGGAAAGACCGTGTCCGAACGGATATCTGACATTCATCCCTGCCTTGTCATAATATCTGTAGCCGACAAAGATGCTTTCACGGTATTCGGTATATTTCTTTCCGAAGGTATCATTCGAAATGACATCGTCATAGCAGAGCGGCCATGTCTCCGTCAGCTTTCCGGATGGATTGACCTTTCCTTCCAGAATATCCGTTACAGATCCCGCGCCAGCCTGACCGGGCAGTCCCATATAGAGGATTGCCTTTACTTTGTCTGCCCATGGAAGTTCCATGGCAGAGCCGCCGAAGAGCACGACAACAACATTTGGATTCACCCTGGTGATTTCCTCAACAAGTCTGTTGTGTCCTTCCGGAAGTCTCATATGATCTCTGTCATAGCTTTCCGATTCAAAGGATTCAGGAAGACCCAGGAACAGAACAATCGTCTTCTTTGTCTTCGCGATCTGCAGTGCAGCGCTGATGGAAGAAAGATTGCCATAGCGGTCAACACCTTCCGCGTAAGGAATATCACTCCAGAGATCCCGGATCTCATCAAGCTTTGTCGGATTGATATGACTGGAACCCGATCCCTGATAGCGAATCATCTCTGCCATGTTTCCGATGATTCCCGTTTCGTTTTTATCAAGCGGCAGAATGCCTTCGTTCTTCAGCAATACCGCGCCTTCATCCGCAATGCGCTTTGCGAGCGCATGATGCTTTTCCCGGTCAAATGTGTATTCTCTTCTGCCTGCCAGACCGTTTTCCACAAACCGCAGAACACGTCTGAGACATCTGTTGATATCATCTTCCTCCAGCGTTCCTTCTCTGACCGCCTTCAGCACTGCCTTTTCCATATACTTCGAACCGCCAGGCATGTTCAGATCACAGCCTGCCTTGAAGCCTTCGATCCTGTCGTGCATGGCACCCCAGTCAGTGACGACCATACCGTCAAATCCCCAGTCATTTCTCAGGACATCCGTCAAAAGATATCTGTTGTCACTGGCATAGATGCCGTTGATCTGGTTGTAGGAGCACATCACAGTGGAAGGATGTCCTTCTTTGACTGCAGTTTCAAAAGGCTTCAAATAAATTTCATGCATTGCCCTTTCATCAACGATGCTGTTTCCGTTCTGCCGTTTGTATTCCTGGTTATTGCATGCGAAATGCTTGAGGGAGGTACCGACACCTTCACTCTGCACGCCTCTGATCCAGCCTGCCGCAAGCTTTCCAGCAAGATGCGGATCTTCCGAGAAATATTCAAAGTTTCTTCCGCCGAGCGGATTTCTCTTGATATTCACACCAGGCCCGAGGACCGTGGAAACGCCGTATTCCAGCGCTTCTTCCGCAATGGCTTTTCCTTCTTCATACAGCAGCTCAGGATCCCAGGAGCTGCCTGATGTCACCGCTGCCGGAAAGCACGTTGCCGGAAGAGAATCATTCAGTCCCAGATTGTCACCGGTATTCTTCTGACAGCGCAGTCCGTGCGGACCGTCTGTCATCATGACCGCTTCAATCCCGTACTTCTCCATCGCTTTGGTATGCCACATATCCTGTCCTGTGCAGAATGAAATCTTTTCTTCCAGGCTCATCTCTGAAATGATTTTTTCGATATCCATGATGTCTCCCCTGTTCTGTATATACTGCCTCTGATATCATCATACTTTTTCAAAGCCGGATATTGAACATGGATGCATTCATTTTCTTCCGCTGAAAGAAAACAGCCGCCTGATTCAGGCAGCTGCTATTCAGTATCCTTCCATTGATTTCTCTTAATCCTCTGACTCTGACGATACCGAGCTTCGGGAGCTGTACATGATGACTGTCAATGATGCGGATACTGTCACTGTTGTTGCGGCATGTATAGGAATCATGGTGTCCTTTCCTGTGATAGATAGGTCTTTCGGTTCTCCCGTCAAAGTACGCATTGAACGCATTGGAAAGATTCCTCAATGAAGACTGCAG
>ONSK01000287.1 GCA_900320455.1 uncultured Erysipelotrichaceae bacterium
ATGACAGACATGGGAGAAATGAGCACGAGGCTCTCCGGCGGCGAGCGTCAGCGTGTCGGCATCGCAAGAGTCCTTCTGAAACATCCGGATATCATCGTCATGGATGAACCGACATCCTCACTGGATGCCCTGCATGAAAAGGAACTGTTAAATACACTGAAGAACAATTACCGTGACGCGACGGTCATCATTGTTTCCCACCGCATGTCAACGCTTGCGGACTGCACAAGACTTCTGAAAATGGAAAACGGAAAAATCATCGAAGCATAACAAAAAGGAATCCGGCTGGATTCCTTTGTTGTATCAGATGCGTACTTTTGTCCATTCGCCCTGACGGAATCGCAGGGAGAGGAAGATAAATCTCGATACCTGGTCAGAGAGGACACCGATCCAGATGCCGTTGAGTCCGAGATGGAAGATGCTTGTGAGAACCCATGTGACAATGGTACGGATCAGGGTGACGCTGATCAGTGAAGCGAACAGACAGTATTTCATGTCGCCTGCGCCTCTCAGACATCCGCCGAAGATGATCTGGGAAATCTGGAAGAGTACGATGACGATGATGTAATTGCAGATGAGAACGCCCATGTCGAGCACTTCCGGTTCTGTGAAGAACAGCGAGAAGAGACTTCTTCCGAAGAAGAACAGAATCAGCGCCAGACAGAACGAGATCGCAAGACCGGTTCTCTGACACAGGGAACCGTATGTCTTTGCCTTTTCAGGATTGTTTTCACCAAGGCTGCGGCCGATCAGGGCAACGGCAGCCACCTGCATGCCGTCTCCGAACGAGAAGCCGAGCGACAGGAAGTTCATGCCGACCTGGTGGGCAGCGAACGCTTCCGTTCCAAGCTTTGCGGCTAAAATCGCTGTTGTCAGGAAGCCGACGCGCATTGCCAGGTTTTCAACGAACATATTGGAACCGAGCCTTGTAATGCTTGCCAGAGAATCAAAATGCGGTCTGATTTTCTCCTTGAAGATATAAGGCAGGGATACATAGCTGTTTTTGTCAAACAGAGAATGAATGGACATCGCGGCTGCGGCGACAGTGCCGAGCACGGTTGCGAACGCTGCACCGAAGATGCCCCATTTCGGGAAACCGAAGTGACCGCCGATCAGGAGATAGTTGAAGATGATGTTCACGATGGAAGATGTGATATTCGTGCGCATGGCAATTTTCGTATTGCCCGAGCCGCGCTGGGCGGCATTGATCACAAGCGAGATGACGTTGAAGATCATGCCCGCCTGAATGACACGGAAATACAGCACACCGGCATCATGCGTATCAGCGTTGGATCCTGCCAGATTGATGATCTGATGCGCGAAGGCAACGGAAACAACGGTGAGAATGATACAGGCAATGACGGTAAACCACATCGCTGTAAGCAGAATCTCATTGGCATTCTGACGGTTGTCCTGGCCGCGTCTTCTTGCGACGAGAGCGCTGACCGCGACGTTGCAGGAGAAGAATACGGCTAACATGATAAACTTCGGCTGTGTGGTCAGACCGACGGAAGCGACGGCATAGGTTCCCATGGAAGATACCATCATCGTATCGATCATACCGGCAAGAGAAACGAAAAAGCTTTCCAGGACGGCAGGCCATGCCATGCGAATGGTTTCCTTCAGAAGGTCGGAACGGTTATAATTTGATTGTACAGTCATGATGTACCCCCTCATGCATGCAGTCGTATTATATTACGAAATGGCAAAAAGGGGATAGTTTTGCCCAAAGGAGGAAGGCACGATGAAACGAACATTTGAACCGGGTACCGTCGTACGCCATTTCAAACGTGAAAGGGCGGATCACAGCAGCACAGTCTACCTTTACCGCATCATCGGAGAGGCAGAACATTCCGAAACCGGCGAGGCACTGATGATCTATCAGGCGCTGTACGGCGACAAGCGCCTGTACGCAAGACCTCTTGAGATGTTCCTCGGAAAGACAGACAAAGAGAAATATCCTGACATCACCCAGGAATACCGCTTTGAAGAAGCGGATGAGAAAGACCTCGAAGTACTGAAAAGAGCGGCTGAATAAGCCGCTCATATTTCGTATATGTTCTGATCGTATCCGTTCTTCACCGGAAGAGAAGTGCGGCTCTGGATTTCCGCAAGCAGCGCATCCTCGCGCCTTCTGACTTCTTCCATGGAAACAGGCGATTCGCCGTAATAGTTCAGATGCAGGATCCGGTGGGTGGTAATGGTCAGAGCAGGTCTTGCGCCGTTTATGATTTCCGCAAGATCATATGACATCGTATGAATGCTCTGATGGTATTTCTGCCATCCTTCGCTTCTCTCCTGCAGGCCGGCTGCGTATTCCGCTTCATGGACAAGGATATCCGCATCCTCCGCAAATGTCTTCATGCTTTCAAGAGGCGCGGTATCGCCGCTGATCACAATGCGCTTTCCGTCTGCTTCGATTCTGTAGGCATAGGATTCCAGTTCGCCGTGCGATCCGCGCATGGCTTCAATCCTGACACTGTTTTTGTTATAGACAGTTCCTTCCGTGACAATCTGCGGCAGTACATGATGGCCTGTCGGATTGGAAGGCTGCGGTCCGTCATTGCGGTAATCCGTATCAATACGGTATGCCGCAAGCAGATGTTCTGCCATTTCCGAAACACCTGCAGGTCCGTATACATGAAGCGGATCACTTCTTTCCAGTACCCACGGTATCAGAATCAGTTCCGCAAGACCTGCCGTATGATCGGAATGCATATGCGTCAGAAAGAGGTGTGTCAGATTCTGCGGCTTCAGTTCATTCACGCCTTTGTAAAACATGGACGTGCATGCTCTGACAATGCCGGCACCGCAGTCAAACAGAAAGACGTTTCCGCTGTGAATCACGGCGTATGCCGGAAAGGAAGCCCATGGTTCGGCATTGGGCGTGCCTGTTCCGAGAAGGACCAGCTTCATCAGTCAGAGGAGCGCGGAAGCAGCGCAGAGATCGAACCGACAAAGTGAGAGATCGGCATTGTCTGCAGGACGATGTGTCCCGGACCTGTCAGAATCGTATTGAACAGACTTTCGCCGCCGAGCAGGATGTTCTTCATGCCTTTGACCTGCTGGACATCCATCTGCACGGTTGCGTCCATCATTGCCAGGGAACCGGTGTCAACGACCAGCTGCTGTCCCGGACGCAGATCATATTCAACGACGGAACCGTCGATTTCCACGAACGCTGTTCCGCTGCCTGACAGTTTCTGCATGATGAAGCCTTCACCGCCGAACAGTCCGCTGCCGAGCTTCTTCTTGAAGGCGACAGACATTTCAACGCCTGTTTCCGATGCCAGGAAGCCGCGCTTCTGCACGATGACCGGCTTGTCCGGTGTGATTTCCACGGCTCTGATGGATCCCGGGAAACTTGCCGAGAAGGCGATGATGCCGTTGCCTCCGACAGCTGTATAGCGGTTCTGGAACATCGCTTCGCCGGAGAACATTCTGCCGAAGACCTTTCCGAAGCCGCCGCCGGATGTCTCCATCTCCATGTTGGGTGTCATCCAGCTCATTGCGCCTGCCTCACACATGACGGATTCGCCGTTTTCCAAAGCGACGATCACGACCGGAAGCGGTTCGCCTTTGATTTCATATTTCATGATACAATTCCTCCTTGTTATCCCTGTCATTATACGTTGTTTATGTATACCGCCGCAAGAATGCACCAACTGTCAGAAATGTCATCAAATCTGTTATGATATGAACAGAAGGGGCACTTCGAAAAGTGCGGTACACACATATGACAGAAGTCAAGAAGACACGCTACATTCCCTATGAGGAAAGAACAGGAAATGAATCCATCGTTTATTTCACAAGAGATCTTTCCCCGGAAGGAATCAGAAAGGCGTATGAAAAGGTAAATGCGAATATCTGCGGCAAAGTCGCAATCAAGCTTCATACCGGTGAGAAGAACGGACCGAATATTGTTCCTCCCGCCTGGGTAAAAAATG
>ONSK01000286.1 GCA_900320455.1 uncultured Erysipelotrichaceae bacterium
ACAAGGATTTGAGCAGTTTGCGGCTGCTTGAATATAAAAAAAAAGAGTAGGTCGAGAATCGGAAAAACGACGATTTTTGACACTACCAGTGCGCATGCGAGGTGTATTTATGATAGAAAAGCTGACAGCTATTGTGGCTGATATAGATGGAACACTTGTAAACAAAGGCGAGGACATGATGCCGAGAACCAGAAACGCGCTGGAGATCCTGCATCAGAACGGCGTCCTGTTCGGTCTTTCCACCGGCAGAAAGCTGAATAAGCAGATGTTCCGCAGAAACAAGGACTGGGGCCTGTCCTTTGATTTTGACGTCATGATCGGAATGAACGGCGGACAGCTCTGGGACAGGGACCATGAAGAGATTGAAAGCTATTATCTTCTGGAAAGAGAAACGATGATGGAAATCCTGCAGAAGATGGCACCGCTTCATGTCAATGCGATGATCTATGAGGAAGATCATATGACGGCTCTGTACTGGGATGAAGGCATTCACAGTTCCATGAAGAGAAACCACATGGAAGTCATCCTGGCAGACGGCAGTTTTGAGCGCCTGTGCGTCAATCCCAACTACAATGTGCTCTTCCGCTTTCCGGAAGAAAGAACAAAGGAAGTGGAAGAATTCGCGAAGACACTCAGCTGTGACAGATACTGGGGAATCCGCACGTCTCCCGGCATCATTGAATTCATGGATCCGCGGGTGAACAAGGGAATGGCGCTGCACAAATACAGTGAAAGAAACAATATCCCGATGAATGAGATCATGGCATTCGGCGACATGGACAACGACAAGGAAATGCTCAGAGAGGCAGGCTGGGGCGTATGCCTGCTCAACGGCAGCGAGATCTCCAAATCGATGGCGGATGTCATCACCGAATATCCATGCACGGAGGATGGCTTAGGCAAATACCTTGAGGATCACTGGCTGAAACCGCATGGTCTTCTTTGAAAATGATATTGACTGTACGTGATTTCGTACTACAATACACAGCGTGACTGTTGTCACCGCCGGTAGCGGCTACCCGGCGTAAAACGAAAATAAGGAGATGTTTTTAAAATGAATCTGAACACAATGACAAGGATCGCGATGATTGCGGCAATCTACACAGTTCTGTGCCTGGCGCCGGGACTGAGCATGTTTGCCTTCGGCAACATCCAGGTCCGCATCGCCGAAGCGCTGACACTGCTTCCTCTGCTGTGGAAGCCTTCCATCTGGGGTGTAACGCTCGGCTGCTTTCTGTCCAATCTGATCGGTGCCGCTCTCGGCGTCAACCCGACCGGATTCCTGGACGCAATTCTCGGCACAATCGCAACACTCGGCGCCGGTTACTGCACATGGCTGCTGAGAGACAGAAGAATCGCTGGCATTCCGGTATTCTCAATCCTGATGCCTGTCATCTTCAACTTCTTCATTGTCGGAGCGGAGCTTGCGTATCTGTTTATGCCGGATCAGCTGATCATGGGTACTCTGATCAACGGAACCTATGTGGCGATCGGTGAACTGATTGCCGTGACTGTCGGATATGTCCTGTACAAGGCACTCCGCACAACGAATCTGTTTCAGACGGAAAGACATGCCTAAGGGCATGTTTTTTTGAACCTGCACAGCTGTTTCGTGGTAACATTTACGGGTATATGAGGAAGTGTTATGAATAAAAGACTTGGAATACTGACATTGATTCTGCTTGCCATCCTGACGGCACTGGCAGGATATATTCTCTTCCGGAATGACTGGCTGAATTCCGGCAAAAAGCCGACACCGGAACCGACGCCGGAAGTGACGCCGGAAGTGACGCCGACACCGGAATCGACACCGACACCGGAGCCGACAATCGATCCGGAAACAGATGACAGATTCTTCAATACCGACAGCCTGCTTGTTGTCGCAAATAAGAAGCACAAGCTGCCGGATGGATATGAACCGGCGGATCTGACAACACCGAATGTGGAAATGCGCTACAACACATGGACGATGCGTGCTGAGGCATCGGCAGCTCTGGAACAGATGTTCAACGCGGCTGCCCAGGAAGACATTCATCTTGTGATGGGATCCGGCTACCGCTCTGAAGCGTTCCAGAAAGTCCTGTATGACAACTACGTCAGCAGAGACGGTGTGGAGAAGGCGGATACATACAGCTCCCGTCCGGGATATTCTGATCATCAGACGGGTCTTGCGACTGACCTCTGCGGACAGGACAGCAACTATGACCTGACACAGAAGTTCGAAGAGACTGCCGAAGGACAGTGGCTGAGAGTCCATGCCCATGAGTACGGATTCATCATGCGCTATCCGAAGGACAAGGATGAAATCACCGGATACAAATATGAACCGTGGCATTTCCGCTATGTAGGCGTTGAAACAGCCACAGCGATCTATAACGTCGATGAATTCTGCAGCTTCGAGGAATACTTCCATATCTCAGGAGGCGGATATGCCGACTAAGAAAAGAAGAAGACTCAAGGTAGGCAACCTGATTGCCCTGATTGCGGTATGCGCGATCGTGCTCGGCGGCGCGGTATTCGCCGGCTGGAAGTTTCTGGGTCCGAAAGGCGATGAGAAGCAGACGGCAGATGTGACACCGGAACCGACGGCCACACCGACACCCGAGCCGACACCGGATCCCAACATCAAAAAGTTTTCACTCTTCGTGTGCGGCGACGCTCTGCTTCATGAATCTGTCTATGAAGACGCGAAGAACGAAGACGGATCATTCGACTTCGGAAAACAGCTGGATCATGTGCTGGAAACAGCGGAACCGTATGATCTGCAGTATTACAACCAGGAAACGATCCTCGGCGGCACGGAGCTCGGACTGAGCGGTTATCCGACATTCAACAGCCCGCAGGAATACGGATCCTATATGGTCTCCAAGGGATTCAATCTTGTCTCCACTGCCAACAACCACTGCCTGGACAAGGGACAGAAGGGGCTGACAGCTTCCCATGACTTCTGGGCAGCACAGCCCGGCGTGCTGATGCAGGGAACCAATGAATCGCAGGAGGAATACGATGCCATTGCCTCAATGGAGGTCAACGGCGTCAAGGTGGCGTTCCTGTCTTACTGCGAACATACCAACGGCATCAAGGCACCGCATTCCTACAGCGTGAATTATTTCCCGGGACATGAGGAAGAGATGCTGGACAAAGTCAGAAGGGCAAAGGCGGAAAACGATGTCGTCATCGTTGCCATGCACTGGGGCACGGAATATGCCCACGAAGTCAACCAGAAACAGACAACACTGGCACAGCAGCTGACCGAGGCAGGCGCCGATGTCATCGTCGGAAACCACGTCCATGTGATTCAGCCGTTCCAGTGGGTCAACGGCAAACCCGTGTTCTACGCGATGGGAAATCTGATCAGTTCCCAGATCGGTGTGGAACGCACAACCGGAATGATTGCCGGCATGGATATCACAAAGACGATCAAGGAAGACGGTACATCCGAGATCACGATTGACAATGTGCGCGCTGATCTGATCTACACCTATATGGAAGGTGTCTATCCGGCGCTGCGTACAAACATCAGGGTCTATAACTACAAAGAACTGACGGATGAGATCCTGCCGGATCATGAAGCGTATTATGAGCAGTTCAAAAACATCATGACTTCTCTTGATCAGAACATCACGATCGGTATGTAAGGGTTCCGGAAACGGAACCTTTTCTTTGAAACAAAAAAGACCATCATGTGATGGTCAGTAGGCAACGTTGGCGCTCATCAGCGCATATACGGTATAGCCGTCATCCTCATAGGGAGTAAAGATGCCGGTGACGATGATCTCGCTGTTATCCTTCGGATATTCCGCGGTTTCATCTTCCAGCTGGTATTCCAGTCCCTGTTCGCAGCATTGCGTGGCATCGGGAATGACGCAGGAATAATAGTCTGTGCCGGTGCTGTAATCAACGAAGGAAGATGCCATACCCTGCACGCGTATTTTCTTTCCGACATACGCTTCCGGATCAGACATGATATTGAATACTTCCGAGTAGACGATGGTGGCGGACATGCCGACAAGATCGATGTCCGGTTCCCTGTCATCCGCAGGATTTTTCTCAGTGTCAGCGGCACTTTCCTGATTCGGGGCGGGTGTGGGAGAGAAGCTTTTCTTCTCGCAGCCAGCAACCATTATTCCAATGACAGCCGCATAGATCAGTGCCTGTGGTTTCATGCGATACTTCCTCCTTTGACAGTGCTGAGCAGCCAGCAGATTCCAAACGCGATGACATCCGCCGCAACGATCGTGGATCCGACAGGTGTTCCGAACAGGATCGCAGCCGCGATGCCGATCAGTGTGCAGATCACAGACAGAACGGCGGAACATACCGTGACGGAAAGAAAACTCTTGTACAGACGCATGGCGGAAAGGGCAGGGAAGATGATCAGCGCTGATATCAGCAGAGATCCGACCAGATTCATTGCCAGCACGATGATGACCGCGATGATCAGAGCAATCATCAGGTTGTATTTATCAGCGTCCGTGCCGGTCGCCTTGGTGAAGTTTTCATCGAAGGTCACCGCGAAGATGCGGTTGTAAAACAGAACAAAGAGAACAACGGTGATCAGGGACAGGATGATGCACAGCCAGACTTCCCACAGAGAGAGTGTCAGAATCGACGTGGATCCAAATAATGTGGAGCACACGTCACCGGATACGTTGTTTGAAGAAGGCCAGATGTTCATGATCATATAGCCGAATGCAAGAGCACCGACCGAGATCATCGCGATCGCGGCATCTCCCTTGATCTTCGCGTTCTGTCCTCC
>ONSK01000285.1 GCA_900320455.1 uncultured Erysipelotrichaceae bacterium
ATATGCCTCAATATCCGCTTTTGTCACGGCATAGTGCACGTCTTCCTTCACCTTGTCCGTGATATCGATCACGCACAGCGGATACAGCATCTTGTCGGCTGTATAGGATTCTGAAAGTTTTCCGTCTTTGATGAAATGGCCCGGGAAGTCAATGTGGGTTCCGAACTGGCCCGGGAATTTGAATGTCTGGATCAGGCATTCCAGCATCGGATTGCCCCAGTCGAATACTGTTTTGGAAAGCTCAACGGAGCCTTCCGGAATTCCTGCCCAGTACGGGCTGCTGTTGTTCAGGCTGTGTGAGAGTTCCACCCACTCATAGCTGTTTTTCAGATCTTCCGCGAGATCCCATAAATGATATGTCATGATGACCGGTCCTCCTTGATCATATACTCTGCTTTCATTCTACAGGTTTTTTGAGCCGGAGGAAATTGAAAAAAGACTCCGCCGCAAAGCAGAGTCATGTTTTGTTATTCGCCGCTGACTGCGATGCCTTCGAACAGAATGCTCGGGCATGTGATGCTTCTGAGCTTCCATTCCCTGTCACTGCCGATGCATCTGACATGCTTCATCAGATCCAGGAAGTTTCCTGCCGCAGTGATCAGCGTCACGCTTCTGTCTTTCTTTCCGTCTTTGACAAGATAGCCGGAGCACTGCAGGGAGAAGTCCGTTGTGACGGTATCAATACCGGCATGCAGGCCCTGGAAGGTTGTGATGACCAGGCCGTCCTTCATTTCCGCATACAGCTCTTCCAGTGATTTCTCACCCGGTTCAATGGACATATTGCACGGTCTTGCGCTGACGGCATCGGAATAAGATCCCTTGAAGCCGCTGCCAGTGCTTTCGGCATTCATGCGGGAAGCGCTCTTTGTGCTGTGCAGGATCGTTCTGAAGACGCCGTTTTCCACGACAGTCTTGCGGTATGCCGGATGGCCTTCGTCATCGTAGTTGTATACCGCCGGTGCCTTGGGATTCTGTGGGTCGTCAATGACTGTCACGCAGCTGCTGAAGACTTCCTTGTCCAGGCTGTTTTTCAGCGGAGAGATTCCCTTGCCGATGAGATCGCCGGAGAACATGCCGCTGAAGGCTGTAAACAGCGCTGTCATCGCTTTCTTCTCGAGGATCACCGGATATGTTCCGCTGGGAATCGGTGAAGCGCCGAGCTTTTCCAGAACGCCTTCGCAGAGCTCTTTCACAAAGGCATCCGCGTCAAACGCATTGATGTCTTCAACAGGTTCGAAGGAATAGTCGTTCTTCACTTCTGTTCCATCCTGGGCAGCGGCGCCTGCGACGAGCACCTGCATTGTTCTTTCGTTTCTGACTTCCATGCCGCGGGAGTTTGTGATCTCCGTCTGCACGGTTTCTTCCGACCATTCCAGATCTGTCACCTGAATGATGCGGGAGTCAAAGGCGAGGATTGCCTGTTCCGTCTTCTTCAGAAGGGTTTCGATCTCTTCCTGGGAAGGACGCTTCCAGCATCTTTCCGTTCTGACTTCCTCGTTCTTTTCCGGTGCGAGGATCTCGCCGGCGTCATCGGACGTGATTGCGGCAGCCTGTGCCTTCATTGCGCTGATGATCTTTTCCATATTGGCATCATCGGCGTCTTCTGTCGCCATGATTGCCATCTTCCCTTCCGTCATGCCGCGCAGGGCAGTGCCCAGCACTCTGCTGGTGACAAAGGTATCCATTTTTCCCTCATACCAGCTGATCGTTCTTTCCCTGCTCAGTGACTGGTAGATTTCAAAGTTCTCAAAGCCGTTTTCTGCGGCATAGCTGAGCCATTTCTGCTTATTCATTTGCCGTGCCTCCTACTGTGATGGAAGTGACGCGGATCGCCGGCTGTCCGACATCTGTCGGAATGGAGCCGCTGGAGGAACCGCACATTCCCTGTCCTCTTTCCAGATTTGAGCAGACTCTGTCAATGTTCATCAGGATGTCTCTGCCGTTGCCGATGAGTGAAGCTCCCTTAACAGGATATGTGATCTTTCCGTTTTCGATCATGTATCCTTCCTTGACCGCGAAATTGAATTCACCGGTCTGGGGATTGACGCTTCCGCCTCCCATCTTCTTTGCGTACAGTCCCTTTTCCACGCCTTCGAACAGTTCATCGAATGAGGAAGTTCCCTCGCAGATGAATGTGTTGGACATGCGGGATGTCGGTTCATAGCGGTAGGACTGGCGACGGGATGAGGATGTGGATTCCATTCCCATTCTTCTGCCATTCAGTCTGTCGATCATATAGGATGTCAGGATTCCATCCTTGATCAGCACACGCTTCTTCTGGAAGTTTCCTTCATCATCGATATTCTGTGATCCCCAGGCATTGGGAATCGTTCCGTCATCGACCGCAGTCACGCAAGATGCCGCGATCTGGGTGCCGAGCTTGCCGGCAAACACGCTCTGGTTCTTCGCAACGGAAGAAGCTTCGAGGGCGTGTCCGCACGCTTCATGGAAGATGACGCCGCCGAAGGCATTGTCAATGATGACTGTCATCTTTCCGGAAGGACAGTCTTTTGCCTGCAGATTGACAAGGGCGATTCTCGCCGCTTCTCTGCCGGTTTCCTCCGGTGTCACCTCTTCAAAGAATTCCAGGCCTTTTCCGGCGCCCGGTCTGTCGCCGCCGCTCTGGAAGTTGTCACCTTCCTGGCTGAAGGCATCGACCATCATTCTTGTTCTGACACGTCTGTCGGAAATCAGTCTTCCTTCGCTGTTGGAAATCTGCACGTCCTGTCTGACGTTGAGAAGCTTTGCCTGAACCTTGACGATTCTCTCATCGGTTTCTCTCGCTGCTTTTACTGCTCTGAACAGGAGGGCTGTCTTGTCTTCCGCACTGACCTTTTCAAAGTCGATCTTTACCGGATGACGGTTTTCGTACTCGACTCTTTCCAGGGTGACGGATGCGTTCTTTTCCTGCATGCCGATGGCCTCGCGCAGATCATTGATCAGCGGAAGCACGGACGCTTCATCTGTTTCATTGGAATAGGCATAGACGGACTGTGTACCCTTGTACAGGCGGATACCGATTCCGCTGACCAGTTCCGTGTTGATGTCTTCTGTCCTGTCATTGAGGACGGAAATGATTTCGCTTGTCTCATTCTCTTCGTAGATCTCGGCGAAATCCGCCTCGGAATTCATACAGAGAGAAAGGTATGTTTCAAGTGTTTTCTGATTCAGCATATTCAATCCTTTCTGCGATAATTATATCTGTTTCATCTGCCTCATCAAGCTGACTGCACAAAATAAAAACAGCCGTTATGATACAGCTGTTGTCTTCACAGTGACGTTATCTGTGACGATATGTGATTCTGCCGTTATTCAGATCATACGGAGAAATCTCTACTGTCACTCTGTCGCCGGGCAGAACTCTGATGTGGTTCATACGCAGCTTTCCGCCGAGGACGGCTCTGATTTCATGTCCGTTTTCCAGCTTCACCTTGAAGGCATTCGGCATTGTGTCCGTCACAAGACCATCCAGCTGAATTGCATCACTCTTACTCAAACTCTATACACCTCCCTTGTACGAATTATGTACGATGATATTTCACCCGATTGAATTATACATTTTTTTCCGTTGTGTTAAATAGATTTTTTCAATTTTCTTCCGGCTGCTGTAAAATAAAAGTAACAGAAGTGAGGAAAACATCATATGAGCTCAAATGAATCAAAGATTCTGCAGATTCTGGAGAAAGATCCTTCCATGATCGACAAGATTCTGGAAGCTTCAGAAGCACCGGTCACAAGAGGCATGCCGGGTGAGTCCGGCCTCGATTCCGCAATTGCCCAGATTCTCGGCGCAGACGCGTCCGCCGATGACATCAGAAGCGCTGAGGAAGCGCTCAGCGACAACAAAGTTCTGCAGCTGTACAGAGGTGCTGAAGGATCTCTCGATGCGAACGAACTGATCAGCTATATGGGCGGCCTTTCCGGAAACAGCGATGACAAGACAGTCCGCGCATTCCTCGACGGCAAACTGGATCTCAAGGAGATTCTGATCATTGTCATGTTACTGAAGATGTTCAAGAAGAAGAACACACAGGCTTCCTATAATACGGGTTCCTCTTTCCTGTCATCTCTGTTCGGCATGTCACAGCCTCAGAATACAGGTCTGTTCGGAAATCTGTTCGGTGTTCAGCAGCCGCAGAGCCAGAGCCTCTTCGGAAATCTCTTCGGCACACAGCAGACACAGACCAACCCGCTTTACAGCCTGCTCGGCATCCAGCAGCCCCAGCAGAATACCGGCGTATTCGGCAGCCTGTTCGGATCTCAGCCTCAGCAGAGCACCGGCATCTTCGGTTTCCCGTCAGCCCAGCAGCCACAGACAAACAGTCTCAATTCTCTCCTGCAGGGATTTGTCAGCGGCAACACCGGCAATAATGCCCAGGCACAGCAGTTCTACAACCTGCTGAACAACGCTTCCAACACAGCCGTCAACAGCAGCGGCCAGGTGAACGTCGGTTCCCTGTTCTCCCTGCTTGGCCAGCTGATGAAGTAATCATTCCATCATTGTCCTTTCCATTACGGGAAGGACTTTTTTATTTTAAGTCCGAATTTGCACCAGGTGGCTGAAAAGTAGAAAAAGAGGAAGAGAAAGTCATATAATTAATTCGTTCTTAGAAAGGAACACTA
>ONSK01000284.1 GCA_900320455.1 uncultured Erysipelotrichaceae bacterium
CGGTGTATCGAGGGCGATCGTTCTTGTGATATCCGTTGTTCCGTCTTTGTATGTTCCGCCGGAGTCCACCAGCAGGAAGCCGCGCGGACGCACTCTGGAATAGCTTTCCTCGCTTGCGCTGTAATGCATCATCGCGCCGTTTGCCTGATAGGCGGAAATCGTCGGGAAGGACGGTTCGATATAGTCTTTCTGTTCTGCTCTTCTTGCGTAGAGATAATCCTGGGCACTGAGCTCTGTCATTGTGTCTTCAGCGACATTCTCCTTGACCCACTTGATGAATTTCACCATCGCCACGCCGTCTTTGACATGGGCATTGCGGATGTTTCTGATCTCCGCCTTGTTCTTGCATGCTCTGTACATGGCAATTGGTGAAGGTTCATTGATCACGGTGTTGTCATCCGCAATCGCTGCGTACAGCTCTGTATTCAGGGCTGAAAGAGATGCCCAGATTCTCTTGCCGTGCAGTTTTTCAATGTCTTTGGCAAGGGAGGCATACGGACGCACGGTGACGCCGTTCTCCTTCAGATGGGCGCTGACCTTCTCGCTCAGCTTTGCCTTGTCGGTGTAATAGCTGACCTTGCGCAGCGTCACCAGCGCGAAGGCGTAGGACACCGGTGTGCAGGCGATGTCATTGCCGCGGATGTTGAACAGCCAGCAGGGATCTTCCAGGGCTGTCAGCACCAGAGCGTCTGCATTCTTTGCCTTCATGGCTTCGCGCACGCGCTCAATGCGCTCGGCAGCTGTCTCACCGGTATATTTCTTTTCCAGAACAAAGAGCTTTCCCTGCGGCATTGCCGGACGTTCTTTACCCCACACCTCACCGGCGAGATCCAGTGAGGAAACAACCTTTGCGTTCTTTGCCTTTAAAGCATTTGTCAGATATCTTGTGACGGATGCGGCGACGACTCTGCCGTCATAGCCAAGCGTTCCGCCTTCCGGTGTGTTGTCAATCAGAAACTGCAGGGCTGTCGGAACACCTTCCTGGCCCATGCGCATCAATGTCACGCATGTTCCATTCAGTTCGCCTTCCGCCTGCGTGAAGTATCTGCCGTCTGTCCAAAGACCGGCAAAATCCTTTGTTACGATCGTGCATCCCGCTTCACCGGAGAAGCCGGAGATATAGGATTTGCATTTGAAATAATCAGCTGTGTATTCCTCGGAAAGATGGTCATCCTCGTTGGGAATATAGCATACATCGATGCTGTGCTCTTTCATCAGTTTTCTGAGCGTTTCAATTCTTTCGTTTACTGTCATATCAGACTCTCCAAATTTTTACTCTCCCTATTATAGCTGAAAAAAATGTAAAGAACAGTGAAGTCAGCCTTAGCGAACATTTCAATATGCGCAGCTTTACGTTAAAATAAGGGTAATATGGCAATCATCACGAAGGTTTTTTCAGTTGCGAATATTACAGTGCAGGCAAGTGCCGAGACGGTGGAAAAGCGGATCCGCAGACTGCCGGGCGTACAGAGTGTCTCCGTATCACGAAAAGACATGACGATGTCCGTCAGCTATGAGGACACGCTGATTGACGAAGCACGCATCATCCAGGAAGTCCGCCGCAGCGGCTACCAGGCATATACCCATGAGATGCCGCGCGTCATCGTGCACGAAGCCAGAAAGATTCCACTCCTGACAAAAGAAATCAGAATTCTTCTGGCACTATGTCCGGTGTCACTGCTTTTCTGCATCCCCGGCTTCTCGCCGTGGTTTGCCTTCCTGCCGTTATTTGCCGTGATCTTTCTGAGCCGGGAAATCTTCCCTGCCGCCCTGAAGGAAATCCGCGAGCTGAAGCCGGCTGATGCCGCGATCAGCACGGCGGCATTCCTTGTATCCTTCATCTATACGGCAGATCTTGCATTACGTTCAGAAAATCTTTCCGGACTGTTTGCCTTCTATGCATCGGCGATCCTTGCCGGCGCGGTGCTTCGCAGACGCATTGTATATGCGGAAAAGACGCAGAGCGATGATTCTCTCAAACGCATGCGCACTGCCCTTCCCGCTTCCGCTTCCGTTCAGGAAGGCCATACCGAAACACTGCGGGATATCCGCGAGATCAAAGAAGATCAGAAGGTTCTGGTCAGACCCGGCGAAACGATCTGCGCGGACGGCGAAGTTGAAAGAGGTTTTGCGCTGGTTGACGAATCTGCCATCTCCGGCCAGGAAAAACCGGTGGAAAAGAGTGAAGGTTCCTTCGTCTATGCCGGCAGTGTCTGTCTGAACGGTTCCCTGGAAATCCGCGTGGAACGTGTCGGTTCAGCGACCGCGATGATGCGCTTTGCGGATCTTGCGGAAAAGACAGGCAGTGATACATCGTTCCAGTCACCGTTCAAAAGCTTCGGCAGATATCTGTTTGTCTATGCGCTGGTTACCGCAGTACTCTGCGCGTTTGGATGGTATTTCCTCTCACACAGTCTTGATAAAGCCATGATGGTGCTGATCTCGGTGCTGGCATGTCCGTCATTGCAGGCGCTGTCGCTGACATCGCAGAAATCGCTGATCGCGGCCGCAAGAGAAGCCGCCAGCGAACATATCCTGTTCACCAGCGTGGAAGCGCTGGAACTGGCAGGCAGATGCGGCAGCGTGTTCCTCGATCAGGACAACACCGTCACCGATCAGGAGCTGACCATTACGGATTTCCTCGCCGCTCCCAACATGAGCATGGGACGGCTTGAATATATCGCATATGCCCTTTCCAGCAGATCCGGCTCGGTATTCGCAAGAGCCGTGACACGGTATCTGCGCTCCAGAAGAATCTCCGCCGTGGATGCCAGGGAATTCTCCCAGCTTTCCTCAAGAGGCAGAGATGCCCTGCAGAGCATGCGCAGATGCCGGACATACGCGCCGGAAGATGCGTTGGATGCCGGCATTGATCTCTCTGACTGGAATGAGCGCATCGCAGAACTGCAGAGTGAAGGCAAGCGCATTCTGCTCTTCGCGGAAGAAAACAGGATCATCGGTCTTGCGGCCGCAAGACGCGCTGTGATCGAGGAAGCGCCGCAGGTTCTGCAGGAGATGAAGGACAGAGGACTGGACGTCATTCTGTTCACCGACGGCACCGCTGCCGAAGCGGAATGGCTGTGCAATACCCTGCAGGCAGACAACACGATTCATCTTCCTTCCAGCGAGGAAAAAGAAAAGCTGTTCGCCCATCTGTCCACAGCTGACAACGTCACATCCTATATCACGTCTGTTCCGCCGGCTGCCGACTGCCGGAATATCGATATTCTGACAATGATCTCCGCCGGAACGAAATACGATGAAAAAGACGCGGGCATTCTGCTTTCCCGCCCGAAGATTTCCGACTTCCTGAAGGCGATGGACTGTTCTGCCTCACTGACCGATGAGATTCAGAACGCGCAGATGAAGGTCATCATCTATCACGCGGCCGCGATCATCATCACAGGCTTCCTGTTCCCGGCTGTATTACATACCGCCGTGCCGGCAGTGATCTCTGCCGCAGCATCCACCTTCCTTCTGTACCAGGTGGTCAACGGAAAGAAAAAAGACGGATCATCATCCGTCAGAGAAGATAAGGTCTGAGAGATTCCGGCATGGCGCTCACCATGTGAGAGGCCAGGATAGCCGCCGGGATCTTTTTTCCTGTTTCAATCCATTGAATGCACATTCTGAGACAGGAACTGATATACATGTAGATATGCACGCTCTGTTCACTGCTCAGCTTCGAAGCCCGGCTTCTTGCGAGAACCAGATTCTCCACGGCCTTCACGGTGGATGCGGTCGTGTGCTGTTCAAAGGAATCCGCGCCGCTCGTATTGTTCATGGCATTGAGCACAAACACAGCGTAATCATCGTAGAACGACAGGATTTCCTGCAGAGCGCCTGCAAAACTGCATTTTCCCTGCATCATGCGGTCTTTGAGCTCATTCCCGTGGATTATGACTGGCTGGAAGGAAGAAGATATTCAGATTTCTGTGAAGTGCTTATGGAACTTCCTGCATCTGTCAATATATGGGAAATGGATACCGTCATGGGAAAAAAGGAAGACTCCAAATGTGTTCTTTCCCTTCTTCACAGGAAAACCAATCTCCAGTTTTATTTCCTTCTTGAAGACTGTACTATGCTTGAAGTCCAGCGGGTATTTGATGGCATCAAGTCTTTCCTGGGACCGCAGATCTTTAAACAGGTATTTGAAATCATTCTCACTGACAACGGATTCGAATTCCATGATCCGATCAGTCTGGAAACTGATCCTGATACCGGTGAAAAGCTGATCTCTGTATATTTCTGCAGACCCAGAAGAAGTGATGACAAAGGAAAATGTGAAAAGAATCATGAACACTTTCGTGAAATCATCCCCAAAGGTTCAAGCATGGAGGGATTATCCAGAAATGATATCCGTTACACTTCCAATATGGTTAACAACTATCCCAGAAAAGAACTGAGCTACAACAGTCCATTCCAGCTGGCAGAACAATTATTACCAAAAAAGGTATTAGCTCTGAACAAACTGCACTTTATCCCGACCGATAAAGTCAAGCTAATACCAATCATCAAATAATCAAAATCCGGCGCATACCTGTCAGTCCATAACAGGAACTATCATCGACAATTTCTGAAAATTTATGTCGGTGAACGAGCTTTTTTGTGCCCTGATTTCAATTCTCTACCTTCTATTTACCACATTATTTCTCAACTTGGAATATTTCCCATTATAAAACCGCCCGGAAAAACAGGCGGTTTCACTGAACAGGCGCTTTCGTTAAAAATTGACCTTCATATGATATGACAGAAACGCAAGTCAGTGCTATTGTGAAGACAGTATAAAGGAGATTGAAATATGAGTGATCTTGAAAGAGTCTGTACTTTTTTAAAGGAAGCAGGAACTTACTACCTGGCAACAGTGGAGGATGATCAGCCGCGTGTGCGTCCGTTCGGAACAGCGCATATCTTCGAAGATAAGCTGTATATCCAGACAGGTCTTGTCAAAGACGTCGCCAAGCAGATGCTGAAGAATCCGAAGGTTGAACTGTGTGCCTTCAAGAACGGCACATGGCTGAGAATCGCCGGCGAAGCTGTTCTCGATGAGCGCATTGAAGCCCAGGAAAGCATGCTGGAAGATTACCAGAGCCTGAAGAACATGTACAAGGCAGGCGACGGCAACACTGCGGTATTCTATCTGAAGAACGCCACAGCAACGTTCTCCTCATTTACCGAAGCGCCGGAAACAGTCACATTCTGATACGGAAAATGATGCGCAGCGCATCATTTTTTTGTTTCCGCCAGTTC
>ONSK01000283.1 GCA_900320455.1 uncultured Erysipelotrichaceae bacterium
CCTCTGCGTTCATGCCGAAAGGTATGGATTGTAAGAATTCGTCTGTGAAGCAGGAAGCAAGCGACTTCAGTCGTTTGTAGTTCACACAAACGAATGAATGAGAAAGAGCTTCATCAGATTACCTTTGTTTCAAATCCATTTGGAATTGCTGAAGCAGATCATATCCGGAAGCCAGCGTTTTCAGAAAAAAAGGATCTGAGGCTATACCTCAAATCCGATAATCATTCCGCCGCGTTCAGCATAGAAGGAACACAGTCCTGTGCAGGAATTGATGCGGATGTCCGCATTGGGATATTCCTTTAACAGTGCTTCCTTCAGCTTTTCCGCTCTCTGGTAGTTCAGACAGTTGTTGATGATGACCTTGCCGCCTTTCCAGCCGGTTTTGATCATGTCCGCAGCTGCTGCGCTGATGACGTGCTTCTGTCCTCTGCAGATCTTCTGCTGGGAGATCTTTCCATCCACGGCCTTGCCGAGGAAGTGAATGCCGAGCAGTCCTGCCACTTTCGCGATTGCCGGATTGACTCTGCCGTTCTTTGCCAGGTTAGCCAGCGATTCCAGAGTGAAGATCAGTTCCAGATGGGAATGGTATTCCGTAATCAGGATGCGGATTTCATCAAAGGAGAGATCTCTTCCGATCAGCTCATTCAGCTTTTCGATGATCAGCTGCATGCCTGCGCCTGTCATCGCAGAGTCAATGACGTGTACCTTTGCCTCCGGATGTTCCTGCATATAGATCTCTGCCGCCTGCATGGCACTGTTATAGGAACCGGACAGCTTGGATGAGATCGTAATGACGAAGATTCCGTCAGCGCCTTCAAACGCATTCAGCCATTCCTGTGTGTTCGGACATGATGTGAATGTCGCATTCTCGCTCCTCTCCATTGCCAGAACCATTTCTTCTGTATTCAGACCGATTTCATCGGAATATTCTTTTCCCTCAATCAGGATTTTCAGAGGTACTGTACGGTAATCCACATGTCCCTCGGAAATCAGATAGTTGGAAGAAGAGTCAGATACAATACGGTATTTCATAAGCATCTCCTTATACAGTCAAATGATAACAGACTTATATAACCCGTCAAGAGTTATTCAAAAACTGATTACTTTGTGTGGGAATCAAACCAGTCTGTGATTTCCTTCAGTCTTCTGATCCTATGCAGCGGCTTTCCGCTTCTGGACAGTTCATGATTTTCCCCGTGGAAGATCACCATTCTGGTCTCAATGCCTCTGACTGCCAGTGCCTGCATCATCTGCATTCCTTCCGGCAGCGGGCATCTGTAGTCTTCATCACTGTGGATGAACAGTGTCGGTGTCTTTACTCTGTCAGCGTATTTCAGCGGGGAGTGTTCCCAGAGCTTCGCTGTATTCTCATCGCCGAACAGTCCCTTCGCGCCGCACTGATCCGGTCCGAAGTACAGTCCGATATCAGAGATGAATGACATGGAAATCCAGTTGGAAATGGATCTCTGTGATGCGGCACAGCAGAATCTGTCTGTGTGGGTAATGATCCAGTTGGTCATGAATCCGCCGTATGATCCGCCTGTTTCACATACCTTTGTCTGATTGATATTCGGATATGTTTCCAGCACTTTGTCGACGAATGCCATCAGGTTGTCAAAGTCGACATAGCCGTATTTGCCGCGGATATCCGCGAATGCGTCATCTCTTCCGTCAGATCCTCTGATGTTTGTATACATGACAACATATCCCTTTGATGCCCATACCTGCATCTCATGGAAATACATTTCGCCGTATACCGCTCTCGGTCCGCCGTGGACATCCAGCACTGCCGGATATGTTTTCTTTTTCGAGAAATTCTCAGGCAGAAGCACCCAGCCATGAAGCTTTTCATCGCCGCATTCATAATCCACTCTGTTGGGAACTGCGACATACTTGTCTTTCAGTACATCCGTGTTGAAATCAGTCAGCTTTCTGATGTCCGTTCCGTCCAGATTCATTTCATAGATCTCACCAAGAGAAGTTTCTGTTTCTCTTGCGAAAGCGATCTTTGTATCAGAAACATCCAGGAAGAAGATACCGCCTGCTTCATCAAAGAGAACCTTCTCCTTCATCTTCGCGTCATAGCTTCTGATCTGTACATGATCCTCATCGGTTGCCAGGGTATAGAAGACATCATTCTTCACAACGCTCTGCTTTCCGCCGCCCAGCATCGTATCACCGGCAATGGATTCATATAATGAACGCTTCGGATCCTTCACGAATTCCAGCTTTCCGTCCTTCAGCACGCAGATATCAGCTGTCTGGTTCACACCGTATTCCTTCATATCCGATGCCTGGCAGTACAGCTTTCCCTTCAGGAACATCAGGGATCCGATGGAGTAATCATTCTTCTTATATTCCGTGACTGTCTTCTTTGTATCGATGTCATAGGAAAAGATCTTATCGTACAGATTTACTTTCCTGTCCTTGACATTGCCTGTATACCAGATTTTGTTTTCATGAATGATGAATTCATTCACATTGAACTTCGGGGCAGTGATCCTTCTGATTTCTGTCTTCTCTCCTGTCTTTACAATGAACAGCGCAGAACGCAGACCGTTCACAAAGCCGGCGCCGTTGAACCAGTAGGGAACCTCATCCACAACCTGGTAATCAGCGTCCTTCTTCTTTTCTTCGATCTTCTTTGTTCTTGTCTCATCATTATCAAGATACGCGTCAGGATCATCTGAATTGATCATTGCCATGACGGCATAGATATTCTCTCTGATCTTCTTCATGCCTCTGACACCGAAAGGAAGCTTCAGCCATTTCTGCGCTTCACCGCCTGTCACATCAATCCTGTACAGCTGCGTGACACCCGGTTCCTGCTCCGGCATCTCTCTTGTCAGAATCAGATGTGTTTCATCATCCCAGAGAACGATGGAAGCGTTCATGTTCGCAGTCAGCTGTTTCGGACTGCCGTCTTTGATCATCCAGACATCTCTGGAATATGCATTCTTCTTTTCATCAGCCTTTGCGGCCTGGAAGGCAAGATATGTTCCGTCCGGGCTGTACTGCAGGTTTTCGGGATATGTATATTTCAGCAGATCTTCAATCACAACAGGTTTCTTACTCATGCTTTCTCTCCTTCATTTCCCTGATCAGGAATGCCATGGACATTGTCTTGGCATCCTGGATCTCTCCTTTATAGCAGGCATCGATGATTTCCTGCAGAGTCATCCTGCATGTATCGATACGTTCGTCTGCGTCAAAATGCTGGCCGATGAACTTTCCGGTCTTTGCGTAATACAGGTCGATGGTTTCCGTA
>ONSK01000282.1 GCA_900320455.1 uncultured Erysipelotrichaceae bacterium
CGTTGATGGATGACTGCTGAGTCATGCTTGATACGAGAAGCTGTAACAGATTATTCATTTTTACCTCCTGTTTTATTCCAGTACTGCGCCGTTGGATTTGCAGACTTTCTGATACCAGTAGAAGGAATCCTTTCTGTATCTCTTCATTTCCTTCAGATCGAATTCATCACGGTCAACGTAGATGAAGCCGTATCTCTTTGTGATTCCCTGGTGGGTGGAGATCAGGTCAAACGCGGACCACGGTGAGTAGCCGAACAGCTTTACGCCGTCTGTGATGGCTTCCTGGCACGCCTTGATGTGTCTTCTCAGATAGTCGATGCGGTAGTCATCGTGGATCGTTCCGTCTTCTTCCAGCTTGTCAGGGACACCGCAGCCGTTCTCTGTGATGATCAGCGGCAGATGGTATCTTTCCCAGAGCTGTCTGAGCGTGATTCTGAGACCTACCGGGTCAATGCCCATGCCGTAGGATGTATGTTCCTGCAGAGGGTTCTGCACAGCTGTGCTCATGCCTGGATATGTCATCAGTCCTGTCATGAAGTTGGCTGTATCGGACTTCATCTTCTTTCCTTCTTCTTCACTGACGTATTTCACAGTTCCTGCGCCGTAGTAGTTGAAGGCAATGAAATCAGGATTGCCGTTCTTGAGATCCTTCCTGTCTTCTTCTGTGATCTCAGGAGCGATTCCCTTGTCTGTCCACCAGTTCAGCAGAGCTTCCGGATATTCTCCGAAGACTGCTGTATCCAGGAACAGTCTGTTTCTGAGCTGGTCCCAGTCCATCGCTGCCAGATTGTCTTCCGGTGAAGAGGATGCCGGATAAATGCATGTGATGTTCGGAGCAGGTCCGACCTTGGCATCGCACATCTCATGGCACAGGATCATTGCCTTTGCCTGGGCAACGAGCATGTGGTGGTTTGCCTGCCACTGTCCCTTTTCAGAGCCGTACTGCGCACCCTGGAAGAGAGCCATCATGTTCTGTTCATTGATTGTCAGGAAGTATTTGACCTTGGAGCCGTATTCCTTATAGCAGACGCGGCAGTATTCAACGAAATCATCGATGCACTGTCTGCTTGCCCATCCGCCGTATTTGTCCTGCAGGACCTGCGGCAGGTCGAAATGATACAGTGTGACGACCGGTTCAATACCGTATTTATGGCATTCGTCAATGACTTCATGATAGTGCTTTACAGCAACTTCATTGACTTCCCCGGCTCCCTGGGGAATGATACGCGGCCAGGCAATGGAGAAGCGGAATTCCGTGAATCCCATCTCAGCCATCAGAGCGATGTCTTCTTTGAATCTGTGATAGTGATCAACACCGTCGTTGAAGTTGGTTGTTCCCTCAGGAACGCGTGCCGTATCGGAAACGCTGAGTGTTCTGCCGTCTTCCAGATACGCGCCTTCGCACTGGTACGCGCTGGAAGAACCGCCCCAGAGGAATCCCTCGGGGAAAGACTTTAATGTCTTGTAATCCATAATGATCCCTTTCTGTTATATCTGTTATTTCTATTGTATCGCATTTGTTTTCCGCAATGGTGAAGATCATCTGAATTCATCAGGAGAAATGGCCTGTCACCTGATAGGAAGTTTCTGTATACTGCATGATTTCAAACTTGTTTCCGTCAGGATCATGTACCCACATCTGCCATGTGCCGGAAGGTCCTTTGCTGGGTTTGGTGTCAGGTGTGATTCCTGCCGCAAGCAGTTCCTTCTCCGCTTCAAAGATATCGTCGACCATCAGAGCGATATGGGAATAACCGACATATTCATTCCATTCCGTATGCGGTTTCTGTTTTTCGGAGGCAGGAAACAGTTCAATGAACTGACCCGGGGCAATCTCAATATACGTGTAGAAGATTCCTTCCGGATCACTTTCCGCAAGGGCTGCCATGACCGGTCTGTCTGTTCTTCCCTTGTATTCCTTCCAGCGGACAACAACCTTCTGTTTCAGGCCAAGCCTGTTACAGTAAAAGTCGAGCATTTCATCGAAATGATCGGTGTAAAAAGACACATGCATGATTGAATTGAATTTCATATTTATACCGTCGAGTAGGCAAGCTCGACACTCCTTTCTCTCAACCTATCTGTAGTGAAAGGCTTGCCTGCCGCCCCTCACAGAACCGTACGTGCGGTTTTCCCGCATACGGCTCTTCAAACAACCA
>ONSK01000281.1 GCA_900320455.1 uncultured Erysipelotrichaceae bacterium
CCTTGACTTTCTGACTGTCAGAAGAGATCCTGCAAACAGTATCATCAGAATACCGCATAGATAGAACAGTCTGGTTCCCTGACCGCCAGTATGAGGAAGCTCGATGCCCAGCGTATTGGTAACCTGCAGGAGTGCGAAGTGGCTGCCGTTTCTGGCGGTAAAGTTCAGCTTGGCTGTATCACCCGTATCGGTGGTCACGTCTTTGATGGCGCAGTCTTCCACCTTGAACTGGATGTAGCCGAATGTGCTGACAAAGCCTTCCGGTATGACTCTTTCATACAGTCTGTATGTTCCATCAGGAAGACCTGAAATCTTTTGGATTTTGCCGTCTGTTTCAAATGCACCTGCGAAATGCCGCTCATTGCCATCGATTGTTTTTGTAAAACTGCTCAGCCCCTGGACTGTATCAATATCCGAAGCAGGGACCTCGGAATGTCCGTCTGCTCCGACTTTGACCAGTTCAAACACGGCACCGGCAAGTCCTTTGCCATGTTCGTCCTTTTTTTCAATCGTGATGTCAGCAGTCAGCGATCTGTTTTTATAGGTGACGTAGGTGTGATGGTTCGGTTCAATCGTTCCGGTGATTTTACGTTCAGCCAATGTGACTGTCGTAACTCCTGAAGGCGTCCGGATATCGTCCGGATCGATCCAGTGCGTGATGTCAGCCAGCTGATATCCCGCTTTCTGAGATTCAGTGATCGTATATACCGTACCGTCCGGTACATTCGCAATACTCAGCTTTTCACCCTGTGATATGTACAGTACAGCTTCCGCTTTCTTGTTCTGATCGGAAGGCGTTGTCTGATTTCCGAACAGCTTCAGTTCCTTTGGTCCGTCTTCCGTACTGTATGTGAGCGTCTGTTCAGATGCTTCATCCACATTGAATGATCCAATGACATCAAAGATTTCACCGGCTTCATTCTTCAGCTTCAGCTTACCCTGATATTTATATACCTGATAGTAATTGAAATCTTTGTCATGGTAGAACAGATCATTGATGCCGTACCAGGGGATATGCGTTCCTTCGAAAAGATCTTTTTCATTCTCGAGGGTAATCGTATATTCAAACTTGTTCTTATCTGTTTCGACTGTCTGTCCTTTACTGTCAGTCACGATCTTTTCCAGATGGATATATCCGCGCAGCGTATTCTCAACCTTCAGGGAAGGAAGACCGTTTTTCTCCGTTGTCATCTTTGAGATTGCAATGGTCTTGTCACCGGTCTTCGTGAATATGACATTCTGCATTTTTCCGTCAACAAGCATCGGATGGAAGACGTCGCTGTTGAAGTCAAATTCATAACCAAGATTGCGTTCCTTGATTGTAAAGTCATGACCTTCTTCCAGAAGATAATATGTTTTGCCGTCCGTAAATGTACCGGAAGGATATGCCGTTTTATCCATGTGAAGTTCATCCATTCTCTCTTCGCTGAGCATCAGACCGGTGGGAATTGAGAAGGCTTTCTTCCATGTCGTACCGACAATATATGGCTGGTCGTTATATTCAACCTCTGTCTCGCTGTCTGCTTCCCATACATATTTTGTACCGTCCCAGCCGAGGTTCATTGTCATATACGGAACTGTTTCAGTTCCTCTGTAAACGTCAAAGATCAATGTATAGTGACTGCCGTCAGAAGGATACAGCAGCTCTGCGAAGATACCGGGATTCAGATCGATGTTCCATTTCTTTTCAATGCTGGAATTTGTATCAACAAGATCCATCGGCTTCTGTATCTCCAGCGGAACAGGGTCCTGCGGAACACTGTTTGTTTCTTTTTCACCGGTCACCTCATTTGTCTTCTCATTAACTATGGAATAGTTCAGCTCCTGGTGTGTATTTGTCAGAACACTGTATACGCCTGTTTCCTTGTTCTTCACGATGGAGGGATAGGTGGCAACACCGCCGGTATAGTACTCATAAGTCACACCGTCCACAGTGACCGTATAGGAGTTCTCAGGATTGCTTTCCACGGAAGGATTCCATGTATATCCCGGCAGTCCGTTATTCAGTCCTGCCACATAGTCATAGGCAGCCTGGTTCGGCCAGACGATCATTTCTGCTTTATATGTGCAGTCCGGCATCAGGAAACCCATCGCGGTAAGATCCCATGTCAGTTCACGTCCGTTCAGGTCAGCAAGCGCCATCTTGTATTCCGTTCCTCCTACTGTCGCGGAATAATATGTCTTGCCATCCGTGCCTTCCTTCTCCACTCCCGAATACTCATGTCCGTCAATGTGGAACGTTACCGTCGGCGCAGTATTGCTGCCTGTAGCCGTCACATAATACAGTTCCTCATCTGTCAGATCATCCGTAACGGAATAGCGGAATCCATCTGCTTTATCCGCATGAATCGTAGTCGTCATCGCATCAGGAGATTCCAGACCGTCCTCCAGCACGACATTGCCATGACCCAGCACACTTGAAATATCTGCAAAGATCTTTTCAAACGCCTGTGTCAGAGTCTCCGGCGTATCTGCATTGGTGAAGTACTTCTTAACAATATCCGTATCTTCCTTTGTTGCATCATTCTCATATGCCTTATCCACTCCGGTATATGCGAAGTTCATCAGTCTTCTCAGATACTTTGTCTGCGCTTCACCGGGGTTAAAGGTAAAGATGCCATACAGCTTAAATCCGTCATCAACAATCTCTTTTGCACGGTCCAATGCATTTTCATTGTCTTGTGTACCATAAGACGCACCGCCCACGAGGTCTGGATTTTCTGTCAGCGCATATTCAAAGCCGCCAGCTACGGTTCTGCCGTCTGAGTCTGAAATATAGTGCTTGGCTCCTCCGCTTTCACCTGCGATTGCTGTAGGCTCGCCATCTGTCAGGAAAATCACATAGACGTCTTCATCCGGCTGCTGTCTCTTTTTCGCATCCGCAACTTCCTTCGCATAGATTAAAGCATCTTCCCAGTTGGTTCCCGAAGGCGCGTTATCATTATTGATTGCACGCATAAGACCGGTGTAATCACTGGAAGTCCAGTTTGTATATTCCGTATTTCCAGACTGTCTTCGATCCGCAAAGCTGATGACAGAAATCTCGATCAGATCTTCCTTGCCCGGCTTATTGGGATCATTCTTTGCAAGAAGGTTCTGCACAAGCGCATCCATGCACGCCTGTTCTGCGACTAAACGTTTGACTCTGGTATATAACTGCCCGGTATACTCACGACCGGAATAATAATATTTATCACTTCTCCAATCATACGATAAAGCATATCCTGTTTTTCCGCCATTATCACTTCCGTAATATGTGATTCCATTCTGATGAGGACCGTCATACGGCTGATAAACATAGTTTTTATCCATACTGCTTGATCTGTCCATGACAAACAGGATGTTCGACTTATTATATTCTTCCTTTACAACAGCATCACCCTTAACAGTCAGTGACAGTGTATAAGTACCGTCATGGTTATCCTCCAGGTGTTTATGCGCTTCAATGTCTCTCAGTTCACCGCTGTTTCTCGCTGCTCTTGACAGGGCGTACAGACGGGGCATGGCAAGAGCCGGATTAATCTTCAAAGGTACATTATCAAATGTCTTCTGTCCGACATAGGTGCCAATATCGGAGAAACTGTCCTGTTCATAGATAAATTCCGTAATTTCACCTTTGTCGTTCTTTTCTGTTTCAACATCAGCAATCAGTTCGACAGTATTTCCTTTATAGTGCGCGACACCTGTGACCAGATTTTCTTCTTCTGCATCTGTATCAAAGCCGTCCACATAGCTGATTTCCACATGTACTGGTGCTTCCGGTTCAATTCTGTTTCCGTTATACAGAAGATCAACCTCAAAGAATCTGGCATCATCCAGATTGACAGGACGGATATCTTCATATTCATCGTAGTCTTCAATATTTGAATTCAGACGTTCTTCCTGTTCCAGATAATCTTTGTTAACCTCTGTCCATGCCTTTTCGAGGTGTTCCATGTATTCCTTCGTACCGGGCTGAATTTCCCTTGCAGCAAGCTTTGTGCCGTCAGGAATCATTGCGTCATCATCATAGGTAACAGTGATCTTATATGTTCTGCCGTCTGCGGTAAGGACATGTGTGCTGATCTGTGCATCCGTCACCTTCACAGTAAAGACTTCATCATCCTTCATGGTGACTGTCATTGTCTCTTCTGTTGTGAACGGCTTTAAACTGATCAGTACCCACTCTCCTGTATGAAGCTCTTTGGAAAGTATCGTATTAATCTCTTCTTCTGTATATTCAGACGAATACTCAGGTGTGATATTTAATCTTCTGAATAATTCTTCAACAGTAACATCCTCTTCGATATATACAGGTCTTACCAGTGTTTCATCAGTAAATGTCACTATTCTGATATTGCCTACAAATTCTTCTGCCTTCTCTGTATCAATAACATGCAGCGAAGGAAGCAGCTCTGCAAGGGATACGACACTGCCTCCATCGATACTGGTCTCATATTCTTTCCCATTCACTTCGTAGTGGAAATCCACTGTATAGGCAATGATATACACTGAGAAGGAATCTGTATTGAAGATGACTTCATCCTCTGCACTCTCCTCCTGATCCACCAGTGTTCCGTTTCCTTCATTGTCAATGTGCACAACTTCTGTCTCTGTCTCTTCTTTGATCGACGGTGCGCTCATCGTCACATTGATTTGTTTCAGCGGTTCGATCTCATTGCCGTTCACATCTTTGAATGTGATATCCACTGCTACGATATGCTTGACTGTTCCTTCCACTGTTTCCTTTACGGTATCAATGACTTCTTCCTGTTCCACAGGTGTCAGTATCATCGTCGTTCCTTCAGGGAAGGTTCCTTCTTCAGCTGCTGCTTTGACTGTTACG
>ONSK01000279.1 GCA_900320455.1 uncultured Erysipelotrichaceae bacterium
CATTTGGTGCTAACTGACATTCAATACAAGCGGAAACGCTAGTATTTATCGTATTTGTCATCAACAGAATTGTAGACTGTTAGATTTTCAATTATATATTTGGACATGTCTCCATCAAAGTTCAATGCACTTTTCAACCAAAAGAAGAATATAATAGTTGCGTTGCATATGAGGTAACTTCAATGAGTACGAAAAAAACATATTCAAAGCAGGAACTGTTTTCCACGGTTCCTGTGCCGAAAGCCCTGATGACGATGGCTGTTCCGACAATCATCAGCCAGATCATCAGTCTGATCTATAACATGGTAGACGCGTTCTTCATCGGAAGAACCGGCAATTCCTATATGATGGCCGCGACGTCTGTCACCCTGACCATGGTCATGATGAATACCGCTCTCTCCAATCTGTTCGGTATCGGCGGCGGTTCGCTTGTCGCAAGACTCATGGGACAGAAGAAGGAAGAGAACGCAAGACAGATCAGTTCCTTCAGCTTCTATGGCGCGGTGATGATCGCGGCTGCCTATTCCCTGCTTACGGGTATCTTCCTGCATCCGCTGCTGCGTCTGCTTGGCGCGTCTGATGCGACGATCGGCTATGCCAGCAGCTACGCGCTGATCGTCATTGTGCTTGGCGGTGTGCCTTCCATTCTTTCCCTGGCGCTCGGTCATCTGCTCAGAAATGCCGGCTTCTCTTCACAGGCCAGCTTCGGTCTCAGCATGGGCGGTATTCTGAACTGTTTCCTGGATCCGCTGTTCATGTTTGTGCTTCTGCCGAAAGGACAGGAAGTCACCGGCGCTGCCCTTGCGACAACGATTTCCAACACCATTGCCTGCCTGTATCTGCTCTGGGCTTACCGGAAGGCCGGAAAGGATGTTCCGCTGTCCATGAGTTTCAACAAAGCTCTGAAGTCAGAGCCGCAGCATCGCAAAGCAGTCTTTACAGTCGGTGTTCCTTCCGCGCTTCTCACTGGTCTTTTTGATCTTGCGAATATCTGTGTCAACATCCTTGCCTCGGGTCATAATGATCTCGCACTTGCCGGCATGGGAATCGTCATGAAAGTCGAACGTCTGCCGAACGCGGTCAACCTGGGTATCTGTCAGGGAATGCTGCCGATCGTTGCCTACAACTATTCAAGCGGAAACAGAGAGCGCATGAAGGAGACGATCAACACCGCAAGACTTGCCGGTCTTGTCATTTCCTTCTCATGCATTGTCCTCTTCCAGATCTTCGCATCTCCTGTCACAAAGCTGTTCCTGTCCACTAAGACGGCTGACAGCGCGACAGCCCTGCAGACCATTGCCTACGCGGCACTGTTCCTTAGAATCCGCTGTCTTGCCTCGCCGGTGCAGATGATGAACTATCACACGTCCTACTGCATGCAGGCAATGGGCAAGGGAAAGGAAACACTCCTGCACGCTTTTGTCAGAGAACTGTGTCTGTACATTCCGCTGATGTTCCTGCTGGATTCTCTGTTCGGCGAAACAGGACTTGCCTGCGCATTGCCGCTTGGCGAAGGACTTGCCTCACTGTTTGCTTTATATCTGCTTCATAATACGATCAAAGCCGAAAACGATTGAGTTTCCGGCTTTTTTTCAGAATATGGTCTGGATCAGAATCATGTAGACAGCTGTTCCGGCAAGAATGCTCAGCCGTGATTCTTTGAGAAGAATGCCAGCGCGATGGCGCCTGGTCCGGCATAGGTGCCGATCGTTGCGCCGACTTCTGCCACCTGCAGGCAGTCTTCATGCCCTTCATACAGTTCTTCGGAATCTCTGACGTATTTCTTCAGAAGTTCATCACTTGTGCCCGTATAGCCAAGACACAGCGGTCTGTCGAAATCAATGCCGAGCTTTCTGACTGTTTCCGTCAGGAGGTTGTTTGACTTCTTTGAACCTCTTGCCTTACCGATGACTTTGACAACGCCGTTCTCAATCGTGACGACCGGTTTGATCGAAAGCATCTCACCGGCATAGGCTGCCACGGATGAAATTCTGCCGCCGAGCTTCAGATATTCCAGCGTATTGAATACAGAGATCACATGAGCATCATTCTTTTCTTTCTCAATCGTTTCAGCGATTTCCTTCGCGCTGTATCCCCGATCTCTCAGCTGCACTGCGCGTTCAATGACGATGTACTGGGAAATGCAGAACTGTCTTGTATCAATGACTGTGACACAGTCTTTGTATTCTTCTGCCGCAAGACAGGCGCTCTGCCAGCAGCCTGAAACACCGGAGGACATCGTAAAGCATAACAGCTGATCGCCGTCCTCTTTTGCCTTGGCGAATTCTTTTTCATATTCAAATGGAGTGATCTGGCTGGTTTTCGGAATCACATCTGTCTCAATCAGTTTTTCATAGAAATCATGCGGCGGAAGTGTCACACCGTCGTAGTATTCCTCTTCTGAAAAACGGACACGGAGCGGGATAACATGGATATTCCATTCTCCTGCTTTCTTCTGTGAGATGTCGCTTGCGGAATCTGTCAGAATACGTACTGCCATAATTTAACTGCCTTCTTTCTTTTCATTTTCTTCAATATACCTGGTGAGATTGGCGACGATTTCATCCAGACTGGAATACAGCACTTCCCTGTCATGGTCGGAAAGAGAATCTCCGACTGCGCCTACCGCTCTGTCAATCCTGCGGTCAATGTGCTCAGCCGCCTTTCTTCCCTCTTCCGTCAGCTTCCATCTGCGCCGGTATTTTTTTGAATCATCCCCGTACAGCAGCGCAAAGCCTTTTTCCTGCAGTAATGCCATATATCTGGATACTGCCGCCTTGTCCATTTCGGAAATCTCTGTAATCTCTTTTGATGTCAGTCCTTCCGGATGTTCAATCAGAAGATGCAGACAGTTGACGTGACCGCTTTTGAGTCCGTACTGTCTCATTTCCATCATCTTGATTCTCCGGATGCTCTGATAAATGGATGTCACCGCATTGATAAACCTGTCGTATCTTTCTTCCATGATCTCACCTCTGATAATTGTTGATGTATCAACAATTATGTTTTATATTGTATATCTTTTTGTTGTCGTGTCAACAAATATGCCAAATAGAAACTGCAGGAGTTCCTGCAGTCTCTTAACTTCCAATAAAATAGTCCCTCGAATATAGTTCAGCCGCTGATTCGCAATGATCAGCGGCTGTTTTGGTTTATTTTGAG